>JAOZLU010000194.1:0-9347 GCA_029934695.1 Desulfobacterales bacterium
GAGAACACAGAGAAAAAAAAGAAAAACTTTGTGCCTCTCTGTGTTCTTTGCGGCTTTGTGTGAGATATCGGGCATACTGAATGAAACTGTGCAGCCACTCAGAAAAACAAGGACAGAATCTCATCAGAAACAAGCTTCCTGTCAAAAGCGTTCCCTGAAGTTCTCACCTTGTCAAAATCCTCCCGGCACATGGGAAAAATATACAGGGAATCCGTTTTCTTGTCAATAATCTCCTCACATTGCAGATGCAGTTCATCCAGCCTGTTTTTTTCCACATCTCCCAGGAAAACACTCTTCTGGACCCTGTACAGCCCGGCATTCTTGCAATACCTCACAACCTTGTTCCTTGTTTTGTCAACCGTAATATCATACACCACCCATGTCAACACTCTTATCCCTCCCGATAAAACCGTTTGCGATCCGATGGCACTCCGACTCCATGATATTTGCCTTTTTCACATTCCGCCCCCTGTACCGCACAGACTTCTCCATCTCCTTGTTAAACTCGGATACAAGTAGCTGCTTACCATCCTTATCCAGCATCATCCCATTTTTGATCTCCCTGACCATCCCCTTTTTCACCATCCGCTTGCTGAAAAGCCTGATCACAACCTCATCCACATAAATTCTGAAAAGCTCTATGACATCATAAACAAAAGAGCGTTTTCCGTAATTATCCGTATGCAGAAAACCGATATAAGGATCAAGACCCGCTATGATACACGCCCGTTCCACTTTTGAGTACATTATCCCATATCCGTAATTCAGGAATGCGTTGAACTCATCCCGGGCAGGATGCTGGGAACGCCCCTGAAATTTATATTGTTCCGGCATAATAAAATTCACCGCCCTCCAATACGTCTTTCCGGCCCCGGCCTCCAAGGAAAAAATTTTATCCCTGACCTCATCAACCGCATTTCCCCGGATACGTTCCAGCTTCTCCCTGTTCTCCGTCATGGACGCGGCATAGCTCATGATCTCCTCCCCCTTATTCTTCCGGGTATTCCCAAGCTTTTCAAGAAGACCCACCTGATTCCCAATCTTCTCAGAAATCCAGTCCCTTACCAACTCAACCCCTGCCACGTTCTCCGAAAGCTCAATCTGCTTCCTCCGAATATACGCAGTGGAACCGAACTTTGAATGCCAGACCCTGCTGAAAGGGTTCCCATACTGATCAAGAAAAACAATATCAACATTGTTTTCAGAAGCAAGCAGGATCGCATCAGAGGAAACAAGCACCGAAGTTGTAATCAGAACAGACTGCACCTTCCGGGCCGAAACCTCCTGCTTTTGATCCCCCACGCCGAATTCAAAACATTCCCCCCGTTTTCGAATAAAACCGCCATAACTGTTGATAACAATCTGCATAATTTTCTCCCTATACACAAATATTTCTGAACGCGCAATCATCACATTTGGCCTTGGATGATGTCTTTTTCGGATAAAATCCCTTCTGAATGATCAGAAGCATTTCCTCGATGATTTTCTGAAACCCGTCAATATCTTTCTGCTTAAATTCGATATCAACCAATTTGTTTCGGGACCGGGTATAAATGACAAACCCCTTTTTGGCAGGCATGCTGTAATTCTCAGAAATCAGCATGGCATAAGCAAGAGACTGGGTTTTGTGAGTCTTAAATCTTCTCTGCTTATACTCGGCAAACTTATAATCGAGCGGTGCCATAGTGCCGTCATTCAAAGTCAGCACCTCATCCACAATCCCCCGGATATGGAGTTTCTCAGAAGAAAGATAAACCTCCGTCTCCTTGTTCATCACGCCTATTTTTTTTCTCAGATAGTCTTTGTTAATCTTTGTCTTATCCTCATGAATTGTTCGCCCCTTCAGCACCTTGAACCGTTTTTCCTCATGTTCGCTCAGGCCAAGACAAAAGCCGAAGTAAATAAAACGGGGGCAATAAAGATATGCCATGATTTCAGAAGGGGTAAGGAGTATTTTCATAATTTAAACTCCATTGTCAGCAGATCAGAAAGTTTTGGAAATGAGTACGGAAATGAGAGTTCCTGGATACAAACTCCTTTGTACTCCAGAAAATCAGCGCATGAGTATCAAAAAGATAATGTTCTTCCTTCAAATGTAATCCTCCCATATATCTTCCATCGGCTTAATAATTTCTTCAGGAGAAACAAGCAGTCTCGGCTGAACTTTCATATTGTCACGCCAGTCGGGTTGCCTGATGGGAAACAGTTGAGCCACATCCTGGTTATCGTGGTGTATGACCACAGTTTCACCCTTTGTGACTTTTTCCAGATAATCGAAAAAATTATCTTTAAGCTGGATAGCAGAAATTGTAATCATATATCGTCTCTTTAATCCTTAATTTTGGCGAATGAACTGTTTCTGTTTGCAACAACAGAACAGCCTCAGACACCGGGTTTGCAGGCGGTCCTGATTCGCTGATTTCAATTTTTTTTATATGACATCGGATTTCAGGACTGAACGGCTATCCGTCTCATCCCCCGATCCGCCGTCATATTCCCGGTTCCCGGACATATAAGGCTTTCCGCAGATATGACATCGGATTTCAGGATTGAACGGATATCCGTTTCATCCTCCGATCTGCTGTCATTTTCCCGGTTCCCGGACATATATGAGCCTTTCCGCAGACATGATATCGGATTTCAGGATTGAACGGATATCCGTTTCATCCCCCGATCCGCTGTCATATTCCCGGTTCCCGGAGAGTTTCACAACTTTTTGTCCCGTGTCGTTGCAATTTCCCTCGTGTTTCAATTCAAAAGAAAACTGTTGTTTCGATTTCTTTTTTAGGCGACGTGAGAAAACCGATATCCTCATCATATACATATTCCTTCTGATTCTTGTATGAGATATAACGATAATAATCTTTGCCTTCTATGACCAACGAATCTTTGTATGCCCTGATCTCATTCCTTCTCAAAGAAATCTGATATTTTCTGAGCGTTCCTTTGAGCTTTTCCGCTTCAAGGAGGATGCGGTTTTTTTCATCCTTTCCCATATCTTTGTCTGCCAGTTTCTCTTTCAAATCCAAGAAACGATACATATCCTTTTCAGCCAGTTCAGTTCTCAAAATATGGATATCCTCTTCCTGATATTTTTCTATCAGTTTGAAATCCTTTACCGATATCTGCTTTCTGGCATCCGCGTCATAATTGAGATCATATATGGCATTCAGGAGGTTGGCACTTTTCGCTATGAAATCGAACTTGCCGAAATATTTCTCCGAGAGGGCTGAGAAATCCTTGCTTTCATAGGCATCATTCTCAACAACATCGTTCACATGCTGGGACAGAATACTTTTGTAAACATAAGAATGATAATTCCTGTCGTTATCATCGTTCAGATTTACGAGCGTCATTTCTCCGCCAAGCTCCCCATATTCGCCGTTCCGATTGCATCGTCCGGCAACCTGCACCACAGAATCAAACGGCCCGAAATCCCTGTAAACATACCTGAAACTCACATCAACTCCGGCCTCAATCAGTTGTGTCGAGACAACAATGAGTTTTTCTTTGTTTTTCAAAGCTTCTCTTATGAGAAGCAGTTTCTCCTTTCTGTCAAAGGGGGTCAGATAGGTGGTCAGGCAGAAAACCGCATAATCCGCTTCCACTTCTTCCCTGATGTATTCATAAAGCCCGATGGCGGATTTCTTGGTGTTCATCACAAGCAGACAGTTTTCGCCTGAAAAAGTGTTGCAAAATTCCTCCTTGAAATCATCAAGATACTGCGGTTCTGTATCTATTTTCAATTTCACGCGATTGAACAAAGGGTTTTTCATATATCGCTGACACTCAACAAGCTCAACCGTGCCGCTTTTTTCGGAATCCAGAATTTCCGGCTGTGTCGCGGTAATCAGCAGGAAGTGGACATTGAAGCGTTTTCCGAGAACATCAAGTACTTCCCGCAACAAGCCGTAGTAGTCGGGACTGACATTCTGAACTTCGTCAAGAATGACAACAGAGTTTACAATATTGTGGAACTTTTTCAAAAAGCTGTTTCTGTATCCGATAATGGTGTGAAAAAACTGAACAAAAGTCGTAACGACCATGGCAGACTCCCATGATTCCACAAAGAGTCTGTCATCGAGATAATCTTTGTAACTGTATTCTTCCTGCCGGACCCTGTTTTTCACCTCCTTGAACATCAGATGATGATGCTTGAGAAGATATCGTCCCGGCCTTTTGTCATACTTTTCTTTTTTGGCAAAGCGGACGATCTTCTCAAACTCATCAAAATTCTGGTCAATTATCGAAGTATAGGGCAAACAGTAAATGATTCGGCCCTCGCCCCCGGGAAGCATCGATTTGAGTTTGTTCGCAAAGGCAAGACACCCGAAAGTCTTTCCGATTCCCGTGGGCGCGGTGATTGTGTAAAAATGATTCTCTGGCCGGATGTTTTCATTTGTGACGATTTCAGAAAGAAATTCATCCCGGAGTTTGTTGAGAGGCTCGGTTTTGTCAAATTTCTCCGGCTCTTTCTCCCTGCAATCGTCAACATAAGCAAAGACATCATTCACCGGCTCTTTGAGATTATCGTCAAAGTATTCCGTATCAAGCCGGGCAGCATCTTTTTTGTCCGTGTCAATCAGCACAGAGAAAAGAAGATTCACCACAAAGAAAAGTTCTGTTTTCTGATCATCTGTGAGATCATCTCCGTAGGCATCCAGATCATCCTCAAAATCCTCATCAAGTGCTTCCCTGAAATCTTCCAAATCTATGGACTTGACAAGGCGGAGGATATCTCCGAATGCCTCGGAATATATCTCTTCCACTTCCCCAGCCTGATTTTTCAGAATATCGGGAAACTGTTTTCCCGCGATATCCATATTATTCGTTTCGTGGGGACTGAGAGTTTCAAGATCGCTGTGATGCCTTTTTACAAGCAGATATGCCACCATTGCCCAGATAGGCAAATCGAATTTCTCACGCACTGCATGAAAACACACAACCGCGGATATAAAACTGTGATGGGTGAGATTATCACCTTTCCTGTCCCCGTTGATATAATCCTGAAACCAGGTCGTGGCTTTTCCGAAATCGTGGAAAATGCCGATAAAATAGGCAAGTTCGGCAAGCTTTTCCTGAGAAATGATCGTGAGATCAAGCCGCATGGATTCTATCAGTCTGCGGGAATGTTCTCCCACATTGAAAAGATGTGTTTTAAGCGGCTTTTCAGGTGCGTTTTTCTCCGCGGGATGTGAAATCAGCATTTTTTTATCCCTCATAAAAAGAAATCGTTTTTTCGCCGATCTGATAACAATTTCTGAAATTTCCGAAAATCCTCTTGCCGGATTTTTCGCATAAGACCCGTTTGACGGAATGCAGCGATCTCCCCGGGTCGGTCTTATCCTTGTTTCTGCTTTGTATCTCCTTCCGCATATGAATCGGCATCTGGTCAATGACAATATGTGTTTCAGCGTTCTTTGTCATGTCCGGATCGGCGTTTTCCTGGAGACAGAGCGAATCCAAATGGTCGGAGTTTTCAACGAAAGAAACATTTTCAAAAACCTGGAGCGCGCTGACCCCTGCCCGAAACTGTCGCTGCCCGAGATAGACACCGAAGCCCAGGTCATCCCGCGTGATTTTGCTTTCCGCGCCCTCAAGAATTTTCAAAGCATCCTCATCCCGGGAACCAGCATATACAGTATAAGAGATACGGCCTTTTTCCGGCATCAGCAGTTCCAGTTTGCACTGACTGTGAAAACCCCTGGGCTTTCCGCTTCCGCCGGCCAGCACTTTGTAATAAGAATCATGGAGATAGTTCATGCTCTGCATCTGTTTTCTTATAATCGTGCCGGGTGTGACAGAAACGGAAATTCCGAATTTTCCGGGTGCGAAAACATCGTAATAGCTGTCTCTCCCATATTCCAGGACAGAGGCCAGCATCCCGACGATCACGGTTCGGGGCGGGATAAGATAGGACAGGGAAGAGGCGTTGGTGTAAAATTTCCTGAAGTGGGCAAACCTTCCGGAAAGCCTGAATGACATCATTTTCGATATTTCAGTGTTCATAACGTCACCACCTTGTTATTCGTCCAGCGGATTGATTTCCGAAAGTTTTCCCTGGAATGCCTTTTCAAAATTTTCCCAGTCACCGTCTGCAAAGCCCAAGTGATCATCTTTCCAGAAATGAAGCGTACCGATCCTTTCTCCGAATTTTTTCAGATATGCTGCAAGCGATCCGATTCCAAGTGTGAAACTCTTAATATCCGTCACCTCGTGATCGTCCCCTTTTGGATGGAAAGAAAGATATTCCCTAAGATCGTTGAGAAAAGTTTTGTTGTCGGCAAGTTCCACCCGCAGATAAAAACGGGGGGCCTGTCCGATTTTGGACCGGGTTCTGCAAAAGGGAATCGCGTTGAGCATGGCTTTGTCGAAAACCTTCAGGTCATTTTCCGAAAGTCCCGTGCCTTCGGCAGTTTTCGCATTGATACCGCCGCTGAAGGCAATCAGCGAATATTTCACCCGAAAATCTTTGCCCACGCCCTCACCGGAACTGAAACTGGACGTGATGGTGTTGCTGTCGCACAGATCAACTTTGTTCAGGGAGTAGCCCCAGTTGAACTGGATCGGCCCTGTCAGGTGGTCGCTTCCGCCGGTTTCGGCAAAAACAGCCCCGAACATCCGGCAGTCAATCAGATCCTTGTGAGATTTGTTCTCTTTTTTGAGCTGCGCGCCCCGGTCTTTCGCATCTTTGGCGTTTTCAGTAACAAAAATAGGCTCTCCGAGCTGTTTTTCAAAATAATCCCGGAGATAGCGTTTGAGCCGGACATCGCTGACAAGGTTCGTGCCGGTGTCGTAATCCATGCGGGGCTTGTTTTCGTTGTCCATGTCCCCGTTGGGATTGGTCATCTTCGCATCGTAAACAAAAAGAATCTCGCTGTTATTCTTTATGATAGCCATTATTTTCCTCCCTTTTCCTTTTTGGCATGGATCATGCCGAGATAGCCCGCGTAAGAAATTCCTGTCAGAATATAGAAAATCACTTCCTCGCCTTTCATTCCGGAGTTTTCAATCCCCTGAAGCCTGTCCATGATGTTTCCCCATATTCCCGGTTCATTGTAGATTTGTTCGTCATAGATTTCCGTGTAGTCCTTCACCTCCGCCAAAAGGTTGCGTACCCTGCGCGTCGGGATACCGCTGTAATTCAGTTTTTTCAGAAAAGTGGAGGAGGCCTTTTTACGTTTGCCTTTTTTCTTTTCATCGCCTTCGCCACCCCCATCTTTAGCGGAAGCTTTTTTCTGCTGGGCAGCCACAATATTGTTGATCGCCGTACCCAGCAGAAACAAGCCCTGCCGATAATAATTTTCCTTGTAAATTGCTTCGTGAGTTTCAAAAAACTTCTGAAAATCTTCGTTTTGAACCTCTGTCACCGCATTGCCGCCCGTCATTGCCATTCCTTTCAAGGGTTTTATATTGTTTAAAATTGAGAAAAACAGCACCGCCTTGAACGGAGCCAGAACATCGCCGTTGTCCCTGTGAAATCTGCGATTGCAAATATCTGTGAAACGTCCGACCATATCTGCATAGCTGATGCTGTATCCATGAAGAAACGCTTCAAGAAAATTCAGAATATCCTTTCTGTAAAGCTTTCTGATATCCTTTGCGTTGTGTGATTTTTCCGAGGGGAAAAAATCACGCCGAACATCATTCAGTGTAAAGCTTTGATTCAGCAAAGCCAGATCATAAGCTTTCCTGAAATCGTCAAAATATCCGAGTTTCTCAACAAGCTTTTTGTACTCAATATTCGTGATAAGCTTGAGGATGTCGAAAGCGTTTTTTTGCTTATCAAAGAACAGCAGAGAAAAGGCGAAATCTTTTTTTTCGGATTTCTTTACAAGATTATTGATTTCGTCAATATCCTCCTTGTAACTTTTATTCGCTTTCAACAGGTTGAAGATACGCTTGTACTTCCTTTCAAATTGCCGTTCCGCTTCTTCAAAAGAAGGGATGAGATAAACACTGATGCCCAAAAGATAATTCCGCAGTTCGTTCTCAATATGCCTCATCCCTGTCAGCACTTCGGCCAGACAGTCCCGGCATATTGAAAAAGATTTGTAGGCATTTTTCTTCTTCAGGTTTTCAAAATACAGTTCATTCGTTGCCCCATAAAATTTCATGGGCAAAGGGACTTCCCCGATAGTTTCAGCCCGGCTTTGACAGATATGACAAATTTTGTCCTTTTTTCCGTTTTCCACAAAAAAACGCTCAAACAGGTCATAATAGACAAGGTTGATATAGGATTTTTTGTAATCCTCATATTCCAAAATATGCCTGCTGTCTATTTTTATCAAAGCGATCTGCGGAAAGCTCTGATTGTCTTTGCTTGAACGGTTAAAAAATTTCTGATTCAAAAGCCTGTCATAAAGCTCTTCCGCTTTTGCTTTGGGAAACTCCGTTTCAAGCTTGTCAAAAACCTGCTTCTGATCTGTCCTGAGCAACTCCTTATTCAGAACATAGTTTTTTTCTTCTTTGACATAAAAAATTTCCTGAAGTTCCGTCAGGAAAGCGTCATAGATATCCGAAATATCTGTGAAGCATTTTTTTGTTTTCCCTTTCCGCTTTTTATTGATGTATTCCAATGATTCCGTAAAAATTTTTTTGTAAAAAACAGACACGGAATTGGTTGACAGGAATTTCTTTTTATCCCTCGAAGAACCTACCTTGAAAGCAAAAAAATAATCCCTGTATGCCGGTGTTATCTGTCTGTCCAGTTCAAAGCGGAATTCCCGCTTTTGGGTATCAAAATTCAAAGCTATGGCGTGTTCCGGCTCTTCTTTGCCTTTTTTTTCTGACGCGGGAATGGACTGATGTTTCAGAAAAATCTTTCTTTTTCCAATCTCCTCCGGTTCATCATAATATCCTTCGGCTTGAAGTATGCTTTTTCCAAGCATTCTGAACGAATAAATCATATCTTCCCTCTTTTTCCTAAAACTCAAGTTTGATTGAAACAATTCGTTTTTCAATCCCTGTTGCGAATCTGCCGGACATGCTTGGGATTTGTCAATCCCAAGCATGTGGGGCAAAAATTTCCGATGTTTTTTCCGATCTGCTGATCGTCCCTTGTTTTAATGGATATCTGCCTTTTTGCATCTTATACAATTAAAGACTCTGATATTATTACTTAATATCATTTCAATCCTTTTTGTGATGGATAGATTTGTCCGAAACGAAATCCTTTAAAATCTTTTATTAATACTTCATATCCAAAGTGTCAAGCATTTTTTTGCCGAATTTTTACCGGACGGGTTTGTAACCCAAGCTGTGATGAAAATGTTGCCCTCCAAAGCCGGACGGGGTTTGTAACCCCGTCCGAAAGATTCAACCTCCAAAGCCGGACACCCAAAGCC
>JAOZLU010000194.1:9447-11027 GCA_029934695.1 Desulfobacterales bacterium
CCAAAGCCGGACACCCAAAGCCCCAAAGCCGGACGGGGTTTGTAACCCCGTCCGAAAGATTCAACCATCCACTTTCAACTTTTTCGCCACAGTGCCAAATCCCCTGGACACCGATTTCCCCAGCCCCAGAAAATCCGGAATGATGAAATTTGTTTTAAACATCCCCATGAAGCCGATCATAGATTTCCCTTTAAGATTGATCGGCCTCTCTCTCACCTGAACCTCTGTTCTGATTTTCTGATCCTTTTCAAGCCAGCACCCGAGATATTTTGACATGGACAGAATATTCCCGGTCAATGCCCGTTTCAGCATCTCATCTGTTTCCGTCTTATCTTTCATCCCAGCGTATTTATGATAATTTTTCTGATTCAGCCCGATCCAGGGGGAAACAAATTCATAAACATACATTTCTGCGGAATAACCAAATTCAACCTCCTCCAAACAAAGGTCCTTCTCATAAACAGGAATCTCAGCATCATCAATCCGAATCTTGTCCAGCGCCATAAAAATTGCTGCAAAAGCACCCACCGCCTCATCTGTTATGGCGATAATGGCCGGAACGCCGCGTAGCAGTTTGAACTGTATCAGGGGATACCGGTAAATCACTTTTCCGGTATCAGGATCATGATTATGGATCACATCATAATTCCTAAAAAGATTTCCCACAAAGCCACGAAATTTGTGGATTTGTGATGCTTTAAGCCGCGTATGATTCAAAAGCAGTGTTGATTTTTTCATTCTCAGTCCTTTCAGTCCCCTGAGCCTGTCGAAGGGCCCTAATCCATGTAGAGTTATCCTATTCTCCTGATCAGCCCGAACCCCCGGGAAACCGATTTTCCCAGCCCGATAAAGTCCGGCAGCACCATATTGGTGGCAAACTCAAGATCAAACCCTGCCATCCGATACCGCTTGAATGAAAGCAGACGGTGCCTCGGCAACCTTGCAATCTCAACCCTGATTTCTCCGTCAACATTCCATTGAATTCCTTTGGCATAAGAGAGCATGTTTCCGATCAGAATGCGCCGGAGTTTTTCAATCTTTTCCGCATCGCTGTCCATTGCGCTGAATTTTGCATAGTTCTCCTCATTCAAAGCAAACCAGTTCCATATCTTATAACGAAGCAGCACAGGGGAAAGGCCGCACTGAAAATAGTCAAACGAGATATGCCTGATTTCCGTCTCAATCCGCTCCCCGTAAATCGTAAGGTCCCAGTTCACCTTCTCAAAGAATTTGATGATCTCCTCGGTCCCCTGATTGATACAGACCATTGCCGGATTCTTCTGAATTGTCTTGTACTGGATCAGCGGATACCCGTAAAGAAACTGCTCTCCGAGATGATTATGAAACAGGACATTTTCCTCTCCCACCTTTTTGATCACTGCTCCCCGGAAACCGGGGATCTGCCGCCGCTCCATCTCAAAATCGAAAATGGCGACAAAGTGCTTTATCTCCATTGACACGCTTTTTTCAGGTTTTTGCATGGTTTCCATAATTTCCATAGTTGATTATCCTTGTTTTAATGTGAATTTAAAAAAATTTCTTCTCAATTCCAAATATTCCGCTCACCTGCTCAAATATTC
>JAOZLU010000791.1 GCA_029934695.1 Desulfobacterales bacterium
AAACATCAAACATCAAACATCAAACATCAAACATCAAACATCAAACATCAAAAATTATACCTGTATTTGAAAAACGCCTTGGCCTCCGAAGGGACAGAAGTAAAATTGACCCTGAACACGGGAGGAGAATCTGGCAGATTACTGGTAACCTTTGCATACATCTCAGTCGTGATTTCGTATCCTTCGTCGTCGAACAACGACATTTTAAGGTTTGTGAGCCGGTCAACTGCCGTATCAGCGCGAATTTCCGCTGCCCCGGCAGCCACTTTGAGTATAGTGCCGTCGAGCATATCCTCACCTGCATGTTTTCCGCTGAGGACCGTAAACCGGACAGGTAGCGGCTGTTTCAGTTCCAACAGTTCAATCTTCTTTTTTTCAGGGAGGAAAAGATTGTGGTCGCCGGCGATTCCCCCGACTTCGTAAATCGTGATGGGATATTTGAACCCCTTGGGCATGACTTCCATCTGGTCATCTATTCTCAGGATATCGCCGCAGGATTTTAAGGTGCTTTCCGAAATCAGGGTCTGCCCGCCCACCGTATAGGACTCAATGCGTGAGGCGAGGTTTACATTACGTCCGACCACCCCATATTTTGACCGTTTTTCCGAACCGATGTTGCCAACCACCAACTCGCCTGTGTTTATCCCTATCCCTTGGGCCACTTCGGGGAATCCCGCCTCCCGATTCCGTCTGTTGACCTCATTCATGGATATCTGCATCTCTATGGCGCAGGCCACAGACCGCTGGGCATCGTCGTCCCGCAGAATCGGGGCACCGAAGATGACCAGGATGGAGTCGCCGATAAATTCGTCAATGGTCCCCTGATACTTGAGGATCACCTCCGTCATCACCTCAAGATAATTGTTGATAATGCTCACGACACTTTCCGCGGGCAGACGTTCGCCAATGGCGGTAAAGCCGCGAAGATCCGTCATCATGACGGTAATTATCCGCTTCTCACCGCCAAGTTTCATGCCCTCAGGTGATTCCAGTATGCTGTCAACGATGTCATCCGACAGATAGCGGCCGAAAGTGTCCCGGATAAACTGATTCCGGACTTCGAGCTTCTTCTGACTTTCCAGCAGGGCATTATGCGCCTCATTTCTCTCCAGCAGGTTAATATACCCTTTGGAATGGTACCGGATGCGGGCAAGGACTTCCAGCTTGTCCGGAAGCTTGACCATATAATCATTGGCGCCCAGGGCAAACGCCTCAGCCTTGGTGCGCGGTTCTTCCTTACTTGACAAGACAATCAGAGGCACGTCTCGGGTGGCCTCATTGGCTCGAAAATAGCGGACAAGCAATAAACCCTCAATTTCCGGCATGACCAGATCCTGAAGGATCACAGTCGGCGATATCTGGTTCGCCGTTCTGATTGCCAGCCCCGCGTCCTGACAGTAGTGAAAATCGATATCTTCCTCGGTCGCCAACAGACGGCGTACCGCCTCGCCGATCATGGCCTGATCATCAACCAGCAGGACAGTGATCCGATGTTCGGTCAGCGTAATTTGGGAATTCGACGCCCGGGGGCCGATATTATCGGATTTGTTCTGTACACAGGGCTCTCCGTTTGATTTATTCCGCATTCCGCATTCCAATTTTCAATGTCCAATCTTCAATTTGGAAAGAATGGCCGGGCCAATATCTCCAAGTGACAGAATTTCAGCTGCAGCCCCCATTTCTTTCGCTGCCTTTGGCATACCATAAACCACGCTGCTTGTCTTATCCTGAGCAATGGTGTGCCAGCCAGTCTGACGCAGAACCGCCAGTCCATCGGCACCATCCCTGCCCATGCCGGTAAGTAAGATGGCAATGCGTCCGCCCCTGAAATTTGACTTGGAACGATTGGGCCAATACTTGGCGACGCTCTTGAAAAAAACATCCACAGAAGGTCGGAAAGGCGTATTTTCAGCCTCCGAAGTATAAGAAAATGTCAGTGCGGACGTAAAAATGAGGTGATCATTGGTGCTGGCGACATAGACCGTATTCGCCTTGGGATGTTCTCCCTCTGTCGCCAGTTGTACCCGCAAAGGGGTCTGAGCATCCAGCCAGCTTGCCAGACCAGCGGAAAATTTTTCATCCACATGCTGAATAATGACAATTGCCGCGTTGAAATTCGCCGGCAGTCCGGAGAGCACTTCTGCCAGCGCCCTGGGACCGCCGGTGGAGGAACCGATGACAACTAAGGAAACAGGACAGAAACCGTGTTTTCTGAGTTCCGGTTCCAAGGGAACCGGTTTTTTTGAAGCAGCATCAGTTGGCAGTCCGCACAGTTTCGCTATGATGCGAATTTTTTTAAGCAAAACATATCTGCTGCGCTCCGCCTCAGCACCATCCCCCATCATCGGAATCGCCACTGCATCCAGGGCCCCGTGGCCCATGGCTTCAAATACTTTTGCCGCATTGTTTTTTACTGTGGCGGTGACCACCAGGATCGGACACGGAGATTCACTCATGATTCGGCGTGTGGCTTCCACACCGTCCATTATCGGCATCATCAGATCCATAAGAATCATATCTGGGGGATCGGCAGCGTTTTTTTTCACCGCTTCATCGCCGTCACGGGCCACCCAGGCAATGTCATGGCCGGAAACGCCGAGAATGATTCGGCGCAGGCATTCTCGTATCATCACCAAGTCATTGACTATCGCTATTCGCATAGGGTTCAGGGGTCAGGGGTTATAGGGTCAGGGGTCAGGGTCTCTCACTCATAAGCATCAAGCTAATATCATAACTAACTGTTTTTATTCATATATGATCTGTCGGACGGGGTT
>JAOZLU010000195.1 GCA_029934695.1 Desulfobacterales bacterium
TCTGTCATCCTGTTTTTACCCAATGCAAATCAGGCTTTTTTCAGAAGATGCGTGTCTAACCACCGGGCATCCTCGCTATAGGCAATGCCCCGGCTGGCGAGCCAGTCCGGTGTCTCCCGGGTGAATCCGGAAGAGGAGAACACGATCAGCACATATTTTGTTATCCCTTCGATCCGGATCAGTTCCCCGGCTTTCTCCAGAAACTCTTCCGCCTCGCCCACGGAGAATTTTTTTGTCTCACGGTGTTTCACCTCCCAGATCAGCGAATACTCCTCATCGCCCGCTCTCGCGAGGATGTCAAGCTGAAATTCCGGCCTGTGAAGGGGTGGGGAGTGACACTGCCGCACGCTTTCATATTCCGCGAACCTGAAATCATCAGGCAGGTTCAGCGTCATCTCTCCGAACAGGTCGCTGTTTCTGTGCGCCTCGTAAATGAGGTGATGACTGATCACGAATTCTGCAAAGGCACCCTTGTAGCGGTTATGCTCGCCGGAGAGACTTTTGTATTTCTCCTGCAAGGTCTCAAACAGCGTTTTGTACTCCTCCTGCGCCTCCACCGTCATAAATTTGTCAATGTCGTCCGCGTAGCAGCTCCGAAAGACCTTGTCGAAGATGTTGTCCTGAACCCCCCGGTACTGGAGATCCTTCTCAATAATATCACTTTTCAGCAGCGCATCCATCTTCCTGTCCAGTTTGTAGTCGGGCATGTCAAGTCCCAGATGCCTTTTCAGCTCGTCCCGGCTCACGGGCCGGTCCCTGTGCCTGGAAAGATACAGCACGATATCCTTGGCGTATTTCTCATTGATTTTCGGAAACGCCGCATCTATATATTCCAGCCATGTGCTCCGGATGATTCCCTCCCTGTTCAGGGTCTCGAATTCGAGTGTTTTCCTCAGCCCCTCCTCGATTGTCAGGTCTCTGCGGGGGTATTTGGAGCGGAACAGGGCGCTGATGTAAAACGGATTTCCCTCGGTCATCTGCGCCATCAGACAGGCGGTCTCCTCGGTGACAGGCACATCGCCGATCAGCGCGTATCTGAATATCATCTCCACGCATTCGTCCTCCGGCAGGTTTTCCATGTAGTGATACTGGAAACGCCCCGGAAGCATGGTTTTCAGATCGTTCATCAGCCAGCCCACCCAGCTACCTGACACCAGCAGCGGTGCGTTTTTGTATTCGGCCGTGTGGAGGTAGCCGGCCGCGAGATCGGAGGCCTTGTTGGTTTTCGCCTCGTCCCAGTATATCTCGCTGTTGAGAAACTGGAACTCGTCAATCATCTGGACAATGGATTCGTCCCGCTCAGTGGCCAGTGTCCAGGGCATGTCCCGCACCGCGTTCCAGAGCAGATCTGCCCTGCCTTCCCTCACGAAGCTTTCCACCGCTCTGATATCATCCAGCAGATACTCCCCCACCTCCCGTGCTCCGGCCGAAGCTTTTGAAAAACTTTTTCTGGCGGACTGGGACAGCCTCGCATATTCCGGTTTCCGAGTTTTGAACGCGATGTACTGGTAAATATATGTCAGATAAAAATCCTGACAGAAATCCACGACCCACCATTTTCCCTCCCTGACCTCGTAGTAAAGCGGAATCACTCCCATGTTTTCATCAAAGATCAGATTGTACAGCCGCTGCATCAGAGCGGTCTTCCCTGTCTTTCTCCGGGAGAGAACTGCCGTGCTCATGGAAAATTCCTTTTTTATCCCCCTGATCCATTTCAGAAAGTAGGTTATTTCGCTTTTTCTCCCGGTAAACAGACCGGGATTGCCGATTTTCTCTTTCAGATATGCTTTCATCATCTCCTCCGTTTTTCATGGTAAAATAATCCGTGTTTACCCAACCCGGGGATGGCCCCGGTTCACGGACATCGGTTTCGCAAGTCCTGATATCTCTGATAATGGCTCCGTCAGAGAAGACAGGCACACGGTTCCCAATCATCAGAATCTCATCCGGTTCGGAAGACGACAAGCGGGGCTTTGTCATCCTGTTTTTACCCAATGCAAATCAGGCTTTTTTCAGAAGATGCGTGTCTAACCACCGGGCATCCTCGCTATAGGCAATGCCCCGGCTGGCGAGCCAGTCCGGTGTCTCCCGGGTGAATCCGGAAGAGGAGAACACGATCAGCACATATTTTGTTATCCCTTCGATCCGGATCAGTTCCCCGGCTTTCTCCAGAAACTCTTCCGCCTCGCCCACGGAGAATTTTTTTGTCTCACGGTGTTTCACCTCCCAGATCAGCGAATACTCCTCATCGCCCGCTCTCGCGAGGATGTCAAGCTGAAATTCCGGCCTGTGAAGGGGTGGGGAGTGACACTGCCGCACGCTTTCATATTCCGCGAACCTGAAATCATCAGGCAGGTTCCGCATCATGCCTCTGAACAGATCATTCTCTCCGTGCGCCGCATAGCTGAGGTGATGACTGATCACAAATTCCGCAAATGCCCCCTTATATCGGTTATGCTCGCCTGAGAGACTTTCATATTTTCCCTGCAATTTTTCAAACAGGGCCTTGTACTCGTCCGGAGCCTCCTCGGTCACAAATTTGTCAATGTCATCCGAGTAGCGACCCCGGAACACCTTGTCGAAGATGTTGTCCTGAACCCCCCGGTACTGAAAGCGGTTCTCCTCGATGATGTCGCTTCTCAGCAGGGCATCCATTTTCTTATCCAGCTCGTAATCGGGCATCTCCAGGCCCAGATACTTTTTCAGTTCATCCCGGCTTACAAAGCGGTTCCTGTGCTTCGAGAGATACAGCACAATATCCTTGGCGTATTTCTCATTGACCCTGGGAAACGCCGAGTTGATATACTCCAGCCAGGTTCCCCGAATAATTCCCTCCCTGTGCAGGGTCTCGAATTCAAGGGTTTTCCGCAACCCCTCCTCGGTTGTCAGGTCTTTGTCCGGATATTTTGACTGGAACAATGCGCTGACATAAAACGGATTTCCCTCGGTCATCTGCGCCGCCAGACAGGCCGCCTCTTCCGTGACCGGCATATCCCAGATCAGTGCATATCTGAATATCATTTCCACGCACTCGTCCTCCGGCAGATTTTCCATGTAGTGATACTGGAAACGCCCCGGAAGCATTGTGTTCAGATCATTCATCAGCCAGCCTATCCAACTGCCTGACACGAGCAGCGGTGCGTTTTTGTATTCTGCTGTGTGCAGATAGCCGGCCGCAAGATCGGAGGCCTTGTTGGTTTTCGCCTCGTCCCAGTAAATCTCGCTGTTGAGAAACTGAAATTCGTCAACCATCTGAACGACAAACTCATTCTGCTGGTTTGCCAGTGCCCGGGGCATGTCCCGCACCGCGTCCCACAGCAGCCCTGCTCTGCCCTCCCTTACAAGGCTTTCCACTGCTCTGATATCTTCTGCCAGATACTCCCCCACCTCCTGTGCCCCGGCCAGAGCCTTTGAAAAACTTTTCCTGGGGGACTGGGACATCCTCACATATTCCGGGTTCCGGGTTCTGAAAGCGATATACTGGTAAATGTATGTCAGATAAAAATCCTGACAGAATTCCACGGCCCACTGCTTTCCCTCTCTGACTTCATAGTAAAACGGAATCACCCCCTGATTTTTTTCAAAGATCAGATTGTACAGCCGCTGCATCAGGGCAGTTTTTCCTGTTTTTCTGCGGGAGAGGATGGCCGTACTCTTGGAAATTTTGCGTCTGATGCTGTCAGTCCATCGGGACAAATAAGCCAGCTCGCTTTTCCGTCCTGTGAACAGCTCAGGATTACCGATTTTCTCTTCCAAATAAATTTTCATGATGTTTCATGTTCCTTATAAATTTTATCTCTGCGTTCGGCCAGCAGATTGTCCAGCCAGTCCGGATCCGTTTCAGGGATGTCCGAGGTCTTCGGGGTCACGACTCAAACCATAAGCGTTCCGCAGCTTTGCAACCATCCAGTGCCTTGTAGTTCGATGCGAAATTCTCGAATTTCACCTTTGTTGCCGCGGCATCGAGAATGTTCGGGAAAAACGGAACCAAAGCTCCGCCCTCATCACGAAGAATCCGTTGCATTTCCGCATACATTTCACGCCGCATGACATCCTTGAATTCCCCGCGGGATGCCCTGAGAAGGGCGTTGAAGCGTTCATGCCTGAAGTGGGTCTCATTCCACGCCGAATTTTCCGCATATCCGAGAGAGAGTGCCAGGTCCTCGGTGGGACGGCCGTGCCAGTTGCTGAAGAACCAGGGTCTCTTTCCCCAGACATTGCTCCAGTAGCCGTCTTCTGGTTCCTTCATGACCTCAATGCGGATGCCTGCCTTGGCAGCCTGCTCCTTGTAAAGCACGGCGGTGTCCACGCCCGGAAAGTCAATGTCCGCTACATGGAATCTGAAGGTGTGTCCGGCAAGCCCGGCCTTCTTCATAAGATGTCGGGCCTTGTCCGGGTCGTATCTCCTCTGTTCCAGTCCGGACGCGAAAAAACGCATGCTCGGCGCGATGGGATGGTCATTGCCCGGGGTTCCGTGACCATGCAGGATGTGGCTCACCATCTGCTCCCGGTCAATGGCATATTTCAATGCCAGCCTCACCTCGTTCCTGTCATAAGGGGGGATGTCTGTCTGCATCGGCAGCACCACATACCCGCCGCCGGTCTTGCTGATGACCTGGATACCGGGCAGCTTTCCGAGGAGACCTGCGGTTTTGTAATCACACCGAGCCATGTAGTCAGTCGCATCTGTCCGCAGGGCATTGGTTCTGGCCGCGGTGTCTGAAAGATGAATGGTCTCCACCTCGTCGAAGTGGGCCCGCCCCTGCTTCCAGTAGTTCGGATTGCGCTTTGTCAGACATCTCACTCCCGGAGTGAAACTGGTCAGCATATAGCCGCCGGTGCCGATGCCTTTCTCAAAGTCGGCGGTGCCGGACGGGATGATTCCGAGCGGGTATGAGCTCAGAATATATGGGAAATCCACGTTGGAGTCCTCCAGCGTGAACACCAGAGTGTGCTTTCCGTCAGCCCGGATATCCCTGATCTGTTTGAGAAGGCCCTTGGCCCAGGATTTCGATTTTTCTCCCCGATGCCTGTTCAGAGAGAAAATGACATCTTCCGCATCCAGAAGTTTTCCATTATGAAATTCCACACCCTTGCACAGTCTGAAAATCCATTGTTTCGCATCAGAAGAGGCTTCCCAAGTTTGAGCCAGTTCGGAAACCGCATTGTTTTTATGATCTATCTCGACAAGACAGTTGTAGAGCTGGCCGAAACCGATGAATGTTCGCATCATACCGCTCATATTCACCGGATCGAGCGAATCTGACGTTGCTCCGGCAGGCACGCCGACCCTGAACCGCCCCCCTTTTTTCGGGGTTGCGGCAAGGGCAGGCACACCCGGAAGCGAGGCCGCTGCCAGGGCGGTCAGTCCCAGGGCCGAGGTTTTGGCAAGAAACTCTCTCCGGGTGATCTTTCCCCGGGAGAGCAGGATTTCCAGTTGTCTCAGTTCTTCCATAAAAATTCCTCCTTATTATTTTGTTGTCATTCCCGATCAGACCTCCGAGGACTTCGGCGAGCTCTGTCGAGTCGTTTCTGAAACCTCGGAGGTCTTCAGATTTCGAGGCTCCCGAAACCTCAGAAGTCCTCATTGTCACGATTCAAACCACATACGTTCCGCGGCTTTGAAGCCGTCCAAAGTCACCTTGTCCGTGGCAAAATCTCTGAATTTCACTTTCTCGGATGCCGCATCAAGAATATTCAGAAAAAACGGAATGATTGTTCCGCCTTTATCACGGACAATTCGCTGCATTTCCACATACATCTCCCGCCGAACGACTTCCTCGAATTCCACGCGGGATGCCTTGAGCAGGGCGTTGAAGCGTTCATTCCTGAAGTGCGTCTCATTCCATGGCACATTTTCGGCATATCCGCTGGAAAAGAGCATATCTTCGGTGGGACGGGAATTCCAGAAGGAGAAGCACCATGGTTTCTTTCTCCAGACGTTTTTCCAATACCCGTCATTCGGTTCCCGCACCACCTCAATGCTGATCCCCGCCCTGCCTGCCTGCTCCTTGTACAGAACAGCCGTGTCAACAGCTCCCGGGAAAGCAGCATCAGCGACATGAAGCCTGAAAACATGTCCGGCAAGTCCTGCCTTTTTGATAAAATGCCGGGCCTTGTCCGGGTCATAAGTCCTCTGCTCCAGTTCGGACGCGAAAAAACGCATATCCGGGGCTATGGGGTGGTCATTTCCGACGGAACCGTGACCTTGCAGGATCTGTTTCACAATCTGTTCACGATCCATCGCATATTTCAATGCCAGCCTGACATCGTTGTTGTCATAAGGGGAAATATCCGTCAGCATCGGCAGCGTGGCATGCGTTCTCCCCGGTTTGCTGATGAGACGTACACCGGGCAGCTTTTCCAGGAGGTGGGCGGTTTTAAAATCACACCGGGTCATATAGTCAGTCCGGCCGGTTCGCAGAGCGTTGGTCCTGGCGCTGACATCCGGAATGCAGAGGGTCTCAACCTCATCAAAATGGGCGCGTCCCTGTTTCCAGTAGTTCGGATTGCGTCTGGTGAGACATCTCACTCCCGGCGTGAAACTCTCCAGCATGTATCCGCCGGTGCCGATGCCCTTCTCAAAGTCGGTCGTGCCGGCTGGCACCATCACCAGGCGATTGTCGCTGAGAATGTAAGGAAACTCAATGTTGCCGTCTTTCAACGTGAAAATCACCGCCTGTTTTCCGTCTTTCCTGATGTCGCTGACGGATTTGAAAAGGCTTTTGACACCGGACTTTGATTTTTCTCCCAGGTGAATGTTGAGGGAGAAGATGACATCTTCCGCATCAAGCGTTTTTCCGTTGTGAAATTCCACACCTCTGCGCAGTCTGAAAGTCCATCTTTTCGCATCGAGAGAGGATTCCCATTTTTCGACCAGCTCGGGAACCGCTTTTCCCTTATAGTCAAGTTCGACAAGAGCGTTGGAAAGCTGACCGAAAAGGATGAAACTGCTCATCGGATTGTCACTCCTTTCCGGGTTGAGGGAGTCAGAAGTTGCTCCGCTGCCCATGCCGACCCTGAACCGCCCCCCCTTTTTCGGGGTTGCGGCAAGGGCAGGCACACCCGGAAGCGAGGCCGCTGCCAGGGCGGTCAGTCCCAGGGCCGAGGTTTTGGCAAGAAACTCTCTCCGGGTGATCTTTCCCCGGGAGAGCAGGATTTCCAGTTGTCTCAGTTCTTCCATAAAAATTCCTCCTTATTATTTTGTTGTCATTCCTGATTTCGCAGGAACGACAAGCTTTGTTGTGTCAAAATCTGACTCAGAAACCTGTTCCTGTCTTCCTGAGAAGTTCGGATCAGGATGATGTCTCCGTAAATCCGGGCGGCGATCTTTGTATATATCCTTCATATACTGAAACCATTCAGATGTCAAAAGTTTATTTTAATATTTCGGTCGTTGCGGGAAAGTATAATTTTTCAGAGGGCTATGCGGGCGTGAGGCAGTGCCACAATTCCATTTCAGCACTCCTATGCCCTCCAAATCGTAAATACACCCCTCAGATATCCGCAGAATCAGGCTCTGCGGCAATCTGCCCGTACTCCAACTTCACCACCCGATCCGCAACATGGAAATACCGGTCGTCATGGCTGACAGCGATGATTGTTTTCCCCTCGGCTTTGAAGGACGGTAGCAGGGCCTCGTAGAAGTATTGCCGGAACTCCGGATCCTGATCCGCTGCCCATTCGTCAAACATGCAAATCGGCTTGTCTTCCATTATTGCGGCCACCATTGCAAGTCTTTTCCTCTGACCTGTTGACAGGTCCAGGGTGCTGAACCTGTCCCCGTCAAACCGGACTTTCTCCTCCAGCTGCATGAGCCTGATCAGATTGTTCACTCTGTCCGCGTCAATATCTTCCAACCCGTAAAGCCGGTCAAAGAGATGGAAATCATAGAATATGGCGGAGAACAGGGACCGGCATCGGGCGGCTCCGATCTCCTCCCCGTTGAGAAACACGGTCCCGGACCGGGGCGGATACAATCCTGTGAGCAGATTCAGCAGAGTTGATTTCCCGGATCCGTTGCCTCCGATAATAAAGACGATCTCACCCGGGCGGAATGTCATGCTCAGTGGCCCCACGGAAAAGGGACGCTCGCTCTCTTCCTCATACTGAAAAGAGATGTTCTTATATCTGATTTCCCTGAATTCACTCTCCCCCGTTTCCATTGCCGCGGCCGATTCTGTCAGTTCATCTTCCTGATGCTCCAGTTCCTCTCCAAGCTCATACAGCCTTTGCATGGATATGCTTGACAGGGTGATAATGGAGAACCGATTGGCAAAGGAGGATACCGGCAGACATACGATGACACCCGCAAAAGTCATCAGCATATTTCCGGAAAAAAAACCTGCAAAGGGCAGGATCAGGACGCAAAGAATGAACAGGGTCTGCCATAAGCCGTACACAAGCGTATAAATGTCAGTGAATCTTGCGGCCGCCCGGAGTTTCAGTTTCATGAGCCGGGAACCGCGGCGCATGAAACTTTTATAAAAAAAGTCGTCGCTTTTCCTACAGTTCAGCCTCAGCTCTTTAAATCCGTCGAAAATATCAGTTATTGCGGCGGACAGTTTTTTTTCCCCTTCACGCATCTGGTAAACAGTTTGCCTTATTCTAATCTGATTGTAAGCAAAGATAATTCCACCGATGCCCAGCACGGCTGTTGTCATAAAAAAAGCGGGCAGCGAAAGGGTTGCCATAAAAAAGAGGTAACTTATGAAGATGAAAGATGATCTGATGACGAATGACGCGGCATTGGAAATTTCAGATACGGATTTCATATCATAGGTCAGTGCGGTAAGGATCGTTTCAACACCTGTTTTTTCAAAAGAATAAAAATCGGTATGCCGGATATGCTCAGTTATCTTTATACGGATTTCAGCGATACGGCCTTCGATCAGAGCTGTCAGAGCTTCAGAGAACCGGTAAATGGCGACACAATTCAAGATCAGCGCTGTGATGAACAGGAAAAAAAGTCTTGTTCCGGATTCTCCGTAAGGAAGATTGGCCGCTGTGAAGATCACGGCTATCATAATTGAGGGAGATATAAAAGATAGTATTCCGTAGAATATGATACAGCCGGTCCCGTTTCGGAAAGAGAGTTGTAACAGTTCTGTGATCCTGTTTTTCTTTTTTTCCGAGTCTTTTTTATCATAACCCGATCCGGACGGGAATTTTCGGGTCCTGGCCTTGTATTGTGTTTCTTTCGGATGGTTCTGATATCCTGGAACACTTCTTTCCGCAGACGGTTGCTGTCGGCAAAGGCCGTCACCCGGAGCCGTGCAGGATACCATCTGTCCGTATTCCATCAGAATCAGTCTGTCCGCCGTATGAAAGTACCTGTCATCATGGCTCACCGCTATGATCAGCTTGCCCTGATCCCTCATGGACGGCAGCAGGGTTTCGTAGAAATATTTTCTGAAATGCGGATCCTGATCCGCAGCCCATTCGTCGAAAACATAAACCGGTTTGTCCTCCAACAGAGAGGCGACCAGCGCCAACCGTCTTTTTTGGCCCGCAGAGAGGCAGGTCGTGCTGAAGCGTTTATCATGAGCAATCCACCGGATCTTATGGCTTAACTCTGTTTTCATCAACAGTTTATGAACGGTTTCGTCATCAATTTTATCCATGCCGTAAACCGCGTCGAACAGATGGAAATCGCTGAAGACCGTGGAGAAGAGATGACGATGCCGGGATATTCCGGTCGATTTACCGTCAATTTTGATCTCTCCTGAACTCAGGGGATACAGTCCTGTAAGAATTTTCATCAGCGTGGTCTTGCCGCTGCCGTTTCCACCGGCAACGAAGATGATCTCTCCGGTCCGGCCGGTGAAACTGACAGGTCCGACTGAGAAACCGGATTCACCGGCCGGGCTGTTATAAATGAATCCGACCTGATTCAGCGCCAGTTCGGTAAATTCCTGTGTCCGTTTTTCTGACGGATCATATATGTGCCACCCCTTTTCCCAGGTATATCTATCTTTCCGAACCAGCCGTAGCAGTTCATAAACAGCCGCCTTTCCCTCTGTTATTTCGGGCAATGTGTTGACAATTGTCTGTGAAGGAGTCCGCACATAAAACACTATAAGAATTACGGAAAGCCTGATTTCCTGAGAATGAAACGTGGAAATGAAGAATGCGGCAGCACCAAGCATGATCCAGAAGCAAACACTTACAAAAATCCCGTATCCGGCAAAATAGGACCGTATCCGGCACCTCATTTCCTGTATTTTAAAAATGACGGGGCAAAGGCAGTTTGTGAACAGATCGTCGTTTTTTCGCTTGCTGATACGAATCTCCTTGGCGCCGTACAGAATATGGCCGAGCAGATCGGCCAGTTCCCTTTCCTTTTCGGCCTCCTGTTGTATGAGCGGGAGCGCCAGTTTCTGAGTCATTTCGTAAACAGCGACAGCAAGCGCTAAAAGCAAAAGACTGAACAGCCCCCCCGCAGGAGTAATCAGGAACACATAAAGCCACAGAAAAAATATGGCGATCAGGCTTTGGAACGCATGAACCCCCCTGACGGCCGCATCCGTGACTGTCTGGGCTTTCAGCATTTTCAGATGAATCTCGGCGGTGTCGCGTTGCTCAATCTCCGGAAGTTCGGCATGGCGGATGTCGTTGGCGATGTCCGCGTACAGCTTCTCCAGAACACTTTCCGTAAGCGCGGCTGCCTGTGTCTGGGAGATGCGCTTGGAAAGGATGAACACGGCCGCGGCTGCGGGAAGGAGGATCGCATACAGCATATAATTCCTTCCCGATGCCACATCCTGTGCGCCATTGATTGTGAGCAGCACCGACGCGACCTCGCCCATTCCCGCGATCACAGACAGGATCAGAATATGCAGCGTCTTTTCCGGTGCTTCCTTAAACAGAAATCTTAGGAGTTCCATATTGTTTATCCGATAATCAGACCTGAACAGGCCTCCGAGGTTTCTGAAACCTCGGAGGTCTTCAGAGAGCGGATGTCGTCATGAAC
>JAOZLU010000196.1 GCA_029934695.1 Desulfobacterales bacterium
CGGTTTTTTGCATCCCGCACAGGCGGGATAATGCGTTTTTTCCGAGTTCCTAATAATGCTTAGGGACCCGGAAAAAACGCATTACCCCATGAAAGTTCGCAAGGAGTGCAAAAATTAAGCGAAGCGGTTTTTTGCATCCCGCACAGGCGGGATAATGCGTTTTTTCCGAGTTCCTTACATCACTGTTCGACAGGTGGGCTAACTCAAAACGGAGTAGTGCTTTCGGGCGTATCGTAATATTGTCTGTCATGCTCCTGATTCTGTTTTTCACATCTTCCCATGAATAACCGTCATCGGGGTATGAATAATAGTCTGCGACACGCCTGTCCAGTTCGTTCCGCTGTTCTCCGGTCAGTCCGAAACTCTCCTGATCGGCGGCGATACTGTCCCAAAGTTCTTCGACTATGATGATTTTTTCTGCAATGCTGAATCTTTTTAATTCTGACAAAACGGATAACTGTCCCATTTCTCCTCCTCATACCATTCTTTACGGATTGATAATTTCCAAAGGGCATAACGGCAAATTCAGTGACACGGTTCCTCCGGGTGGCATTGTCGGATTTTACATAGCTCTGCGCCTGACTCCGACGATCCGGATTTATCCTGACACGGGGCGTGACGGGGCAGGCGGCTGATTTATATTTTTCTGATGAAAAAGTCTGTCATGCAGCCTGCCCGCTTTTTCACGGTGGAAAAGTATCCTTTCATGACGTGACCTGTCTTTCAGCTGCTCATAATGAGCATCACGGATGCTTCTCACCATTTCAACTGTTCTGATATTAATCTGCCCCATAAATTGTCACCTCCCTTGGCGAATATATCTGCACAGGCTTATAGCCGTTTTCAAGATTGACCGCATTGAACAGCCGAATTTTCTCAGCCCGCACCATATGTCTGAAATTCCAGCTGACCAGCATATCAGCTTCCGCCACCGTTGCAATGGCAATATGCAATCCGCCATCGTAATATTTCGGAGTCAGAATGTCACGTTCCTGATAACTGTCCGCCAGATCAGTCATCTCATCGTTCACACTGACTATTTCCGGGTTCAGGGCAAGCAGTTCCTCATAGATTTTTTGCACCTGCCCGGGAGCATTTTCAATTTCGGCTGAGATAATTTCCGACAGCAGCGGCCTGAAGGTGCCAACCCTGAAATCCTCCATCAAGTCCATCCGACCACTTTGCAAATTCGGAATCAAAACACCCTCCGATAGCGGATGTGTCAGTATAGATACGTTGTATTTTCATTACAGAAACTTATAATTCAAAAAATTTGAGTGTTAAGACAGCTCAATCCGTATCAGACGCTCGAAACATGCACATCCCGTTTTGGTGTCCGATACCGCCTTTTACAGACTGGGATATTGGGCATTTTTTCCGGACGGGGCTGACATCCCACCCGGCAGGGAATCCGGTTCCTCCGGGTGGCATTGTCGGATTTTACGGCCTTACGCCCGATATTATATCTCCGTTGCAAATAAAGGGATGCCTGTAATCCGTACCCGGCCCGGTCTGACAACAACAAAACGTCTGTGAAGCTTGTCACCATACTCATCAGCAAGCCGGACAATCATATCAGACATTGACTGACGGGCATTCGCAGGGAAGCGGATAAAAATGACACCTGCCGATGCCTGCGATTTTGCATATACCATCTGTCCGAAATCTTTGTCCTCTGTGAGCAGTATCCGCATTTCGCCCGCCGACAGCATGGCAACCTCCTCATCCGGTATGCCCGGACTCATCTCAGCTATCGCCTTCACGTCATGACCTGCTTTCCTCAATGCTCTCACCACACAGAAGTCGCAGCCTTCATCAGCAAGAAATCGCATTTTCCGCATACCTTTTCTGATTCTGATGCTGATACGGGGCAGGTATTATCAGCTCCTCACAGGCTATGGTTTCGGCAGCATAAGTCATGGCCGCCAATATGTCTTCCCGGGTGAGTTTCGGATATGCGTCGAGCAGGTCGTGTTCCGCAATTCCCTCGCCCAGTTTCCGCAAAATGAGTTCGACAGGGATTCTCGTTCCCATGATCACAGGTTTGCCCAGCATCACTTCGGGATTTATGTCTATATGTTCTGATATGTTCATAACTATTTTCCCCAACAGCCTAATCTGTATCGGACACCAAAAAGTGGGGTCTGATATCTGAATACACATTCCGTTTCAGTGCCTGATACCACTTTTTATACAGTGATATTGGACACCAGATTTCAGGCGCAACCATTGATAAAACAGATCTGCAATCGCACCATATTACAAAAGCCGTCCAATACTGCCTTTTACAGACCGTGGTACGGCAAAAGCAGCTCCGCCCGGATTTCCGCAAGATATCTGATCGGGGTCGCATCGGATACGACAGGTTTCATTGCAGACCTCTGCCGAGCATTTCTTTCAGCACTTCCCCGTCCCGTCTGAAATCCGTCTCGTCATAATGAAGATAACATCGGTGACTGTGCAGAAACTCCTCGGTTTCCCACAGTGAGTCATGGTCAAGCATAAGCTGCACCTGATAACTTGTCAGGATGCCCGTCCTGTAACTGATGACTGCAATATCTTCCAAATTTGTCCTGGCAATGCTGCTCCAATTCTGCCGTAATGTCTCCGCGACATTCTCAGGGACTTCATAGCTGACAGTAAAATTCATAATGATAACCTGCTGATTCAGAGTTTATTTGATTCTGCGGCATAACCCCGCCTTTCACAGACTGGGATATTGGGCATTTTTTCCGGACGGGGCTGACATCCCACCCGGCAGGGAATCCGGTTCCTCCGGGTGGCATTATCGGATTTTACATGGCTCTTCGCCCGATCCCGACATCCGGATTTAACTTGACACAACTAATGGCGGGTTATGCATTTTCGTTTATTTTTAATTCATAACCAATTGTATCAGCACTTAAATCCTGTTCATTGGGCCATGTTATCCCACAAAAAAAAGGCTTCACCTGTTCAAAGTAGCTTTTGTCTTTTAACTGTCTGAACACACCTTTGTCAAGATAGGGCCTGACATCAAATATTCCGGATCGTCCGTCAGACAGTTCAACAGATAACGTATGATCATTGTTTGCAATCACTTTTTTTACCTTTAACATTTTTCACCTCAGCGGTTCTATTTTATGCAGCTGCTGACCTTCAACCGCCAGTTTCCAGTCGGCCATCAGATCTTCCTGATGAATCTCAACCCATGCTTTTATCAGTTTCAGTTTCTTATTCGGCATTTCACCTTTTAAAACTTCACCTTCCGGTATTGAGACAACGGTGTCATACTCAGCATAATTGGCATGAATATGAGGTGCTTTATGTTCTTTGTTGTCAAAATAGTACATGTAAATTATTATACCATAAAACATTGAAATAGTTGGCATACTGATATCCTTTCAATCTTATGTTTTTTATAAACGATAAACTGAGGTCGTTCAAGCGATAGCATCCTGCAACTGCCATATATCAGAACGTCCGGCAATGCCTTCCTCCGATTCTAACAGATCCGCCGGATTGTATTCCTGCAGCTTTATGTCCATCATTCATTTACCTTCTGACTGTTTCAACATTACTCCCCGCCCGGCAGAGAATCCGGTTCCTCCGGGTGGCATTGTCGGATTTCATATAGCTCTGCGCCTGATCCTATCGGTCCGGATTTATCCTTGGCACGAGCAATGATTGCTTAGGTTTTTTCTCACATTATGCAAAATATCTTTCAATCATGGAAAGAATTTCAAACGGATGGTATTTGTGCGTGATGATATGAATCCCTTCTTCTCTGTCATTTTTCAGTTCTTTTTCTCCGACATAAACATTGACATGCGGCTGAAAGTGTTCCGTATGTGTCGGTTCGTAATGGAACATGAGTTTGTTTTTTCCAAAAAATATATTGTAGCTGTAATACAGGTAATCATCCTGAGTCCTGTCAAACAGGATGTCAACCTCCAAGGTCACATTATCTTTTGAGACAAGTCTTTTTTCATACTCATAGCATCCTGATTTTCTTATGTCATTGATGCTTCCGCCTCTGAGGAATTCCGTGTTTCTCTGAAAAGCCGCATTCAGCCGGTTTTCAAACATTGCGAATATTTTTATAAAATTGAGAGAACAGATTTTTTCCATTTCAGAGTCCCCGTAAAATCAGTCAGTCAGCGAAACATACTCATGTTTTTCCACACTTCTGTTCATACATTTTTCGATGGCTTTCAGAAGTTCCCTGTTGCCTTTGAATTTTTTCCTCATTTTCTGTGCAAAATCCTCTCTTTCGACAATCACAACACCTTCCTGTTGTTCTTCTTTTACAAACAGGGATTTTATTTTTCCAAACAGCATTATACTGTTCAACTTTCTTTCTATCAGAGAAAGAATGTCTGTGAAGTCTCGGTTTTTCATATTTTTCATCCTTTCGTCACGTTTGATCATCTTTAAAGATAAGCGGGGGGAGTTTGTCGGACAACTTCCACAGAGAACCCGCCTCCGCCATTCGGTTCCGGGCAGATGTGCCTGTTACCGGACGCATCCCCAAAATTCATAATGATAACCTGCTGATTCAGAGTTTATTTAAAACTGCGGCGTAACCCTGCCTTTTACAGACTGTGATATTGGGCATTTTTGCCGGACGGGGCTGACATCCCGCCCGGCAGAAAATCCGGTTTCTCCGGGTGGCATTGTCGGATTTCACATAGCTCTTCGCTCGACCGCTCTGAGTTTAACTTGACACGAGCAATTCAGGGTTATATTTTCTTTTACGATTTGCGACCTGCCCGAACCGCAACTTTGTTGTTGCCACAGTCAGTATTCAATAGATGAACATACGCTTTTCAACCCAAAGCTGCTGAAGCCGGTAGGCCCCCTTATATGAGGTGTCATCCGGCGTGACTGTCGGTGTCATGACCGGATATGTGACTCCTCTCTCAAAATATTTCTCCGGGCGTTCCTCTTGCAGCATCTTCGTTATGTCCGTAATGAGCTGCAATTTGTCCGACACGGGGAGCGGTCTTATAAATCTCATTTCCAACTCAGCCAGTAACATATATATCATACCTCCTTCATTACCATATTTTTTTAAAAACCTCGTCACCCGGAATGCCTTCCGTTTCTCCGGATTCCAGTTCTCTCAGTCTTGTTTTCGCAATTTCGAGCCATTTCCGGTCAGAGCAAACACATTCCGTTTTGGTGTCCAATCCCGCCTTTCCTCACAAAGACCCCCGAGGTTTGCAAACCTCGGAGGTCTTCTGTTTGTAGCCTAATTCACCGAGAACCTCCGCGTCCGAGGCGGCAGAATTCCCTGTGTCCGAAAAATCATCATAATCATCATCACCGCTCCGAAGATGAGCATCCGGGCATTGGCAGATTCGATTTTGCGATGATTTCATGCGGCACTTTTTTCGTGTTATGCCCGTTTGTTGCCGTTATCTGCTGTGTTGTTATGATTTGCAATTACTGACCGATAATACTTTCAGCCCATGAGACAACTGCCTCTGCCAAATGTACCGCTTCCTTATATTCTTCTTCATCAACGGGCTCGGATGCTCCCGGATATCTTGTGATTACAGCGTAATCAGTAAGAATCACTGCATTCTGAATTTCTTCCGGAACGGCGAGATATTCTGCCAGAAGATCAAGCAGTGTTCCAATACTGTGAGTTCTCGGAAAAGCAGCAGAATGATACATCAACAATGCTTTTACAGCTTTTTCCGCAGCCTGTTGTGCATGAAAGCAGAGTGCTTCCCGCAAAACCGACGGCGGAGGTTCCGTGCGTGCAAGCTCCAAATCGCTGTCCGCATATCTCATCCATTGTCCGACACTGCCGGGATGATCGTTCTCAGGCTGCATATATTTCTTTTCCTTCGAGCAGAATTGTCCGATAGATCAGACCTGTGTTATCTTTGAATTTTTCCATATCCTCAGTTGTTGCCACCAGAATGTCAAAGGGAACCCCGACACCCCGTATTTTCCGATATAGAAGTTGAGCGGTACGTCGTCTGTGAACCCCCCCCGGCATTACAACGAGAAGATCAATATCACTGTCTGCCCCGGTTTCGCCTCTGGCTGCCGAACCGAAAATCATAATACGCAGAGGATGAATTTCCTCCACAATACGTTGTGCCAGACATTTAATAATTTCGGAGTAATCTTTCATGCTTTCATCTTATTTACGGGGCATAACACCCCCCTTTTATATAAACTGTGATATTGGACACCAAACAGACCTCCGAGGTTTGCAAACCTCGGAGGTCTTCTTATTGCCTCCTAATCCACCGAGAACCGCCGAGCCCGAGGCGGCAAAATTCCCTGTGTCCGAAAAATCATCATAGTCATCATCACCGCGCCGAAGATGAGCATCCGGGCATTGGCAAACCCCCGGAAAATTTCAGGAAGCCCCACAATGAGAAATGCCCCGAGAATGGCCCCTGGAATACTGCCTGATCCTCCTAGTATGACAATGAGAAACACCAGCACAGATTCCCAGAAGCTGAAGGACTCGGGAGAAATAATGGTCATCTTTGTAGCATGAAGCACCCCGGCCATTCCGGCCCAGGCTTCGCTTGGCGCACTAATCTTGACACGGTCAATCCATTTCCTGTTTCATTTTGAAACCGGATCACTGATTCAGCTAAACAGAGTCAGCCTTCTTCTGTCATAATAGAAAATTTCAAAGTCATTATTTATCATTACACCTAAAATTATGTCAAGAGGCTCCCGAAAATAACGAGAACCACTTTCAGTTTCGTCACTGAAAACAGGTTTGGCTAATACCTGTATAACAATGGCAGGTTCGTCATATTTGGGATATCTTCTGTTTTTCAACCCTTTCTTCCAAGTTACCAACTGACCTTCCTTAAAATCATTTTCAATCTTAAAAAGTTCAAGACAGTCTTTTAATTTCAAACCGGTCTCTTTCGGATCCGAGATATTTTCTTCTGTAAGAGATAATAAATCAAAAGGAATTTCAGATATTCCCTCCTCTTTTTTCGTGGAAGACACATATTCGATTATTTTCATAAGCAACTTTTCATCCATTGTTCTGACTCCTTAGATATTGCTAAAGACCAAGCTTGTTGTTCCATATTTCTATTTTATTTTTGGAGAAAGTAGCTTTAAACATCTCCAAATCTTTAAGAATCTGCTTCTTCAATGACTTTTCAAACAAAAAAAGGATTAAAGTCGTCAATCTTGTCGAAGCCTGCCATTCCTTATCTGTGATATCAGGATAATATTCTTTGACTTCATGAGGCACCTCTTCCATATCTTCAAGCGCATTAATGATCTCTGAAATAAATATATTCTTATTTTTAATTTTTATTCCGATATCAGACCCTGAACAGCCTAATTCGATATGGCTCATGCTTTCAATATTATCTTCAGTCTCGGAACCGATTCTGAAAAATAATTGTTTGATAGTTGAATCAAATTTCCTCAGATATGATTGTGATACAGTTGGCAAATTGTTCATCGTTTGGCACCTCTCTTGAAAGTTGAGACTGAAATAACATATTCATTGTTAAATTTTGGCACTTCATCTGATGGAATTGCATACCTGCCCGGTTCATTAGATTTTATCTCAAATTGTTTCAGCCATTCTTTTGTTCCTCTTTTTGTAACTATCTCTATTCTGTATTTATAGTTTTTAGATTTTCCCAATGTTCTGGGAAGCACCTTGCCAATATCAGCAATCCATTTGGGCTGAGTTTCATGATTTGGTCTTGGAAGTAACTTTTGCTCCCTGCTACAATTTTTTGCTTCTTCTTCATTTCCATAACGCTCATATATTTCGTTATTTCCTGCCATTTGATTACCATTTAAAAAAATGCAACCTGCTTACAGCCTCAAATTCAATTGCCGAGCATTCATTGTCTGCAGTTTTTCTCCAAGTCAGCTCTTTGGACATGACGGTTTCCTTTTTATTGCCGAGCCTTTATTAGGCATCAAAAATGAGGTCTGATAGAGGTCTTAACATAAAGTTTGTCAGACAATGATTTCAATATGTTACAAACACTATGCTTCATGAGAAGCAAAAAAGTTTTCCGCATTCCCGGCATCCCGCTGTCCGTGGAAAAAACAGAATTGTGACGGGCTGATTTTTTTCCTTGACACTCAGTCCGGGATATCATATTCTGTCCGTAAAAACCGCTCAGAAAAGGAGAAAAACATGGAAGCCGCACGAATCATATCTCTTCCCGGACAGCCGGATACGGAGCCTGTCCGGAAAATATCGGAAAATTCCGCATCCGGACAGCTGGAAAATGTCCGGATCATACTGACAAAAACGACCCGCGGGAGCCTGGAGGAGATTCTCGGACAGGCCGGGAAAAAAGGCGATCTCCGCGGTGCGAAGCGGGTCATGGCAATTCTCGCCATGCCTGACGGACACTCATTTTCGGATATCGCATCGGTTCTGAATGTCCATGAGAGGACTGTCTGCCGGTGGTTCGGGAACTTTCTGCTGAAAGGCCCCGACGGGATCGTGTCCCGGAAGCCCCCGGGACGGAAGTCGAAACTGACGAAGTCCCAGAAACGGGAGCTCGACAGGATCATCACCGCCGGGCCGCAGACCGCAGGCTTTTCCGCCGCATGCTGGCGAAGTCCCATGCTTCAGGCTCTCATTTATGAGAAATTCGGAGTTTTATATGCCGTCAATTATATCAGCAGGCTCCTTAAAGATATGGGCTTCTCATGGCAGAAGGCCAGATTCGTCGCCGACCGTCAGCATAAGCTTCTGAAATATAAAGAGATAAACTTTTTGTTAAAAGCTATACCACAAACACACATTCCGTTTTGGTGTCCAACTCCACCTTTTACAGACTGTGATATTGGGCACCAGATTACAGACATAACCGTTGCTCAAAGACCTCCGAGGTTTGCAAACCTCGGAGGTCTTCTGTTCGTAGCCTAATCCACTGAGAACCTCCGCGCCCGAGACGGCAGAATCCCCTGTGTCCGAAAAATCATCATCAACATCATTACCGCGCCGAAGATGAGCATCCGGGCATTGGCAAATCCCCGGAAAATTTCAGGAAGCCCCACAATGAGAAATGCCCCGAGAATGGCCCCTGGAATACTGCCTGATCCTCCTAGTATGACAATGAGAAACACCAGCACAGATTCCCAGAAGCTGAAGGACTCGGGAGAAATAATGGTCATCTTTGTGGCGTAAAGCACCCCGGCCATGCCGGCCCAGGTCGCTCCGAGGATAAACGCCAGGAGTTTGTAATGGGCGATATTGATGCCGCTCCCCTCAGCCGCGACCTCATCTTCTCTCAGATAATTGAGAGCGCGGCCAAAACGGGACCCTTCGAGACGATGAAAAAGAAACACAGTCACCGCCACAAAAAACCATATCAGATAGAAAAACTCGTGGGGTCTGCGTATTCTGAACCCGAACAGCTCCGGCCGTGAAATGCCGAAAATGCCGTTGGAACCTCCGGTGATGCCGAAAACATTGTTCACCAGGGCAATGCGGATAATCTCCACAAAGCCGATGGTGACAATGAGAAGATAATCTCCCCGCAGGTGGATGATGGGACGGGCCACCACAGCCGCAAAAAGTCCGGCTGCAAGACCGGCCACCGGAAGCAGCCACAGCACCGAAATCCCGTAACTGGTGTTAAGAATCGCCGCTGTATAAGCCCCCACCGCGTAGAAACTGGCATGACCCATATTGAACAGCCCGGCATGTCCCAAAATGATATTCAGGCTCAGGCCCAGCAGGGCATACAGGCCCACATTGTTCAGAACATCCACCCAATAGCGGTTCAAAAGAAGCGGGGACATCACCAGGATCAGTATGAAAATGGCATATCCCAGCGAATGCCCCATTTTAAAATAATTGGCATGGCCCTCCATCAGTATCATGCTCAGGCCCAGGATCGCAAAAATGCCCACCTGCGTCTCAGCATCCACCGAATAGACCGTCAGCAGAAGGTGCAGATTCACGGCAGCGACTGCCAGCAAAATTCCGTATATAACTCTGTTATCTTTCATACTTTCTCCGCTACACGCTCTCCAAGAAGCCCGGTCGGGCGAACAATCAGAATCAGAATCAGCACACAGAAAGCAATGGCATCCTTCCATGCAATGGAGATATAAGCCGCGCCCATTGCCTCAATCACGCCGAGCAGCAGACCGCCCACCATGGCTCCGGGTATGTTGCCGATGCCTCCCAGTATTGCGGCTGTAAATGCCTTGAGTCCGTAAATCCATCCCATTGTAAAATTGATATGCCCGTAATACAGCCCCACCATCAGTCCGGCAGCCCCGCCCAGGGCAGGCCCGATCAGAAAGACAATCATGATGACCAGATTGACATCAATGCCCATGAGCCGGGCCGCTCCCTGATCTATGGCCGCGGCCCGTATAGCAGTTCCGACCTTTGTTTTCTGGATGAAAAGATACAACGCCGCCATCATGATTAGAGAGGTCAGCAATATGATAATCCGCATCAGAGGGATGGGAAGACCGAAAAGATGAATGGTTATTTTGGGAAGGATATTCTGGGGATAAAAATGAAATTTGGCCCCGTAAATCAGCATGACCGTATTCTGTAAAAAAATAGACGCTCCCAGAGCGGAGACCACTGCGGAAAGCCTCGGAGATTCTCTCAGGGGCCGGTATGCGGCCCTTTCCAGGACAATCCCCACAATTCCCACAAGGGCCATCACCATTACCGCCAGAATCAGAACCCCTGCAAGCGCGCCAAAACGGCCCGTCAGTGACAGGGAGGTCAGCAGCGTCAGGCCCAGGTAAGCGCCGATGGTGAAAAGATCGCCATGGGCAAAATTGATCAGCTTCATCACACCGTAAACCATGGTATATCCCAAAGCGATCAGCGCATAAATCCCCCCCACTGCCAGTCCGTTTGTCAGTTGTTGAAAAAATTCTTCCATAATATTTGATGTTGGATGTTGGATGTTGGATGTTGGATATTGGATGTTTGATATTGGATGTTTGATATTGGATGTTTGATATTGGATGTT
>JAOZLU010000792.1 GCA_029934695.1 Desulfobacterales bacterium
ATATCACCCTGTGAAATCAAATTATCAGGGAAAAGCATATATTTTCCTGATGGCTCTGACAATATCCGCTTCCATGCCCGGCTGCGATCCGGTTTCAGCAACAGCCCCCGCATCACCCCATATGCATCAAGCTAAGGATTCCTCTGATTTTTGAAAGCCCTGTCCGGTGGGGCTTTGCCGTTTCTGACCATCGGAGGCCACCGTTGTAAAAAACAGTGGGTTACGGTCTTAGCTTGATGCATATGCCGCATCACCCCGGGCCCGGTTTCTTTTCCGGATTCCAGTCAGTTTCTTCAACAAGCAGTTCGACCGTTTTCAGGCGTTTCCTTCTTTTTTCATCATATCGGTACCGAACGCAGATAAGTCTGTCCCCGTAAATATTGACCAGCCTTCCGGTCCCTTTCTGCCCGGGTTTCAGAATCAGACGGGTTTTCATAATTTTCCTGTTGAAATTGTCTGGAAAAAACGGTATCATTTACTTTTTATTGTGGTAAGATTTGAATTTACGGTACTTTAATCAAAAGATACTTAATTTATATAGAAGTCAGACAGAAATGTCAACAGAATTTTGAAGCATAAATTTTCCCGGCCCGGAACTCTGAGGGGCAGAGACTCATAAATCAGGCTTTGCACTCCGATTTTAAAGTTCTGCACAAAAATTTTCATAATTCATAATTCATAATTCATAATTCATAATTCACAATTCATAATTCACAAAAGGAGCATTATGAGTCAGTTTCTCAACAACGTACGTGAAATCATACGGAAAAAGCATTATTCAATCCACACAGAAAATGCTTATGCTGACTGGACAAAACGCTTTATCCTGTTCCATGGAAAGCGCCATCCCCAGGAAATGGGGGAAACTGAAATTTCACAGTTTCTCACCCACCTGGCCGTGGACCGGAATGTCGCGGCAAGCACACAGAATCAGGCCCTCAATGCCCTGGTGTTCCTTTACAAACAGGTGCTTAAAAGGGAACTGGGAGATTTCGGTCACATTGAAAGGGCCAAAAAGCCGAAAAATCTGCCCACGGTGATGAGCCAGGCAGAAACAGCCGGGGTTCTTGAGATTATGACCGGCAGACAGGCCATGATGGCAAAACTTCTTTACGGATGCGGTCTGCGGGTGAAAGAGTGCATCCGTCTGAGGGTCAAAGATATTGATTTTGAACGGAATCAGCTCATGGTCCGCAGTGGAAAAGGCATGAAAGACCGTGCCACCATGCTTCCTGATCAGTTGAAACGTCCGCTCCGGGACCATCTGGGACAGGTCAGAATGATTCATGATCAGGACATTAAAAAAGGAGTGGGGGAAGTTTATCTGCCCTTCGCGCTGGAAAGGAAATACCGGGACGCGGGAAAAGACTGGATATGGCAGTATGTTTTCCCGTCGGACCGGATATCAGAGGATCCCCGCAGCGGCAAAATGCGCCGGCATCACCTGGATGAAAGCGGGCTGCGCAAGGCCGTAAAACAGGCGGCCCGCAAGGCAGGCATTACCAAAAAGGTGGGTCCCCACACATTCCGGCACTGTTTTGCCACCCATCTTCTGGAAGCAGACTATGACATCCGGACCATTCAGGAACTGATGGGGCATAAGGATGTCTCCACCACCATGATTTACACCCATGTCATGAACAAGGGCGGACTGGGGGTGAAAAGCCCGCTGGACGCATTATCCGGTCAGATGTCTGATGTTTGACGCTGGATGTTGTCTGATGCTTGGAATTTGAGATTTATTTGAGATTTGCTATGAAAAAAACAGCCACTCTGAAAGAAATAGGAAGACGTTTGGCAATATCGCTGTATGAAGCTGTTTTCCCGAGCACCTGTTCGATCTGCCTCAAACTCATTGATGTTTCAAAGAAGGATGAAAAAGAGATTCAACTCAAATATTCCCAAACAGCCCGGGGAGAAGCCGATTTCGGCTACAGAGCCTTGCCGATTGTGTCTGTTGAATTCAGAATGGCAACAATGCAGATATTCATGGCAATGAGTTGTCAGTCTTTTTATGACAGTGATATTCCTGTTTTTTCAGGAGCTTGCCGGCAATCAAGGACTCTCCAGACCACTATGGTTTCCTCATCATCCATTTTGTAGTATATCGCATAAGGAAAGCGTTTCGACAGAAGTCTTTGATAACCATACACTTTCTGATGGATGCCTCCGTACAGCAGCAGCGAATCTATGTCAGAAAACAGGGAGTCGAAAAAATATTCTCCGAGTCCCTCACTCTGTCTTTCGTAAAATTTTCTGCCAGCCACCAAATCGTTGTAAGCCGAGGATAATATGCGAATATTCATTCAAAACTCTCTCTTAACCGTCTTTTGGCCTCAGCCCAGCCAATCATTTCTTCCCGCCCGTATTCCACTCTTTCCTCTGTTTCGGTCAAGGCATTTTTATGCCATTCGGGAGATTCGAGTTCGTCATTCTCCTCAAACAGATCCTTCCAGAGAAATTCCATAATCACCATTTTTTCAATTTTTGGAAGTTCCTGAATATTCTGTAATAAATTCATAGTTAATATCACTTTCCTCACTGAAAAAATTATTGGACATAACAGTGTTGCTATATGGAAAAAATTCCATATAGCACCCATATACGATGTAAAATTTTCCGTCTGTCACCATATCACATCGCAAAACACGGAAAATCCACTTTAGATTTTCCACTTGCCCTCTGTATCAGATTATATAACTAAAGTATATCATCTTCTTGATTCTAATTGTTTTATTATCAGTCGGTTACAGG
>JAOZLU010000197.1 GCA_029934695.1 Desulfobacterales bacterium
AGCACCTTTTCCATGATTCCTCCTTCAGTTCTATTCGGGTATGCCGCGCATTGGCACTATAAAAGAAAGGCGGGGCAGAACTCCATACCCATCAGGCCAAGTTGCTGCCCCGCCAAAATCAGAGATTTCAGATGAACATCTTGTTCTCCTCGATCACCTCACCAGCAATTTTTATGGCATCCTCCATGGTATCTATACCGGTGATATAACTGTCCCGCAGTTGGATCTCGAATTTCTGATTCCCATCCTTGTCCGCAATGGTCCGGATGTAGAGGTCCATTCTGCTGCCCACCTTGATATAGTGCGCGCTGACCAGCTCCTTGCCTTTGTATTTCCATTTGCCCAGCACATCGTGCAACATAAAACTCTGAATGTGTTTCGGGAATTCCATTTCCGTATTCCTTTCTTTTTTTGGTGTCTGGTGCCTGGCAATTCAGAAACCAGACACCCGACACTGAAAAGATTCAGACCTGATTTAGGCCATTTCCTCCTCCACATCGGTTATAGCGTTTTCCATCCTGCCGACAACCACAGCCGCGGTCGCGTCGCCCCAGACATTGACTGCTGTCCGGAACTGGTCCAGTATCCGGTCAATCGCAAGGATCAGGCCGATGCCGTCCAGAGGCATTCCCGCGGCAGTCAGCACGATACCCATTGTCACAAGACCGGCTCCCGGAATGGCAGCCGCGCCGATTGCGGCAAGGGTCGCGGTGATAAAGATCACGACCTGCATTCCGATGGTCAGGTCAATACCCATCAGTTCCGCGATGAAGATCACGGCCACAGACTCGTAAAGTGCTGTTCCGTCCATATTCACGGTGGCACCCAGAGGCAGGACAAAGTTGCCGATCTTCTTATCAACCCCGGCCCGTCTGGACAGACAGTCCATGGTGATCGGCAGAGTGGCCGCACTCGACGCGGTGGACCAGGCCGTCAGAATGGCCGGAGATAATGCTTTGGCCAGACGGATCGGACTGTACCGGCCGATAATCAGCACCAGTAACGGCAGAGTGATCGCTGCGTGAATGGCCAGTCCGAGCATCACCGTGAGTGCGTATTTCCCCAGAGCTGAGAGAGCAGCCACACCGAGGTCCATGAAAATCGCTGTCACAAGGAAAAAGATACAATAGGGTGCGATGATCATCACGGCCATGACCGACTTCTGCATAATCAGATCCAGGCCGTGGATCACATTGGATAAGGTGTCAGACTCCCTTCCCACCATCGCGGCCATGATAGCGAAGAAGATGGTGAAGAAGATGATCTGCAGCACATCTCCTTTGGCCATGGCCCCGGCCGGGTTCTTGGGGATCATGTTGACCAGCGTGTCAATGATAATGATGGTCGCACTTCTCTCACCGACCCCCTGATCGCTCACCTTCTCCGGAACTTCAGCCGTGATATTCAGCGCGGCAAGGGCTTCTTTGTCAATTCCTTTTCCCGGATGAATAATATTCACCAGAATCAGGCCGATCAGAACGGCCAAAGCGGTGGTGAGCATATAGTAGGCCACCGTCTTGCCGCCGATCTTGCCCAGCTCTCTGACATCCCCCAGATTAACCACCGCGGTGAAAATCGAAGCAAAAACCAGCGGCACAATCATCATTCTGAGCAGGCGGATGAAGATATCTCCGGCATAGCCGAAGAAGACCTTCTGAACGTAAATCGGGCCCGAAGTCACCCCCGGTCCGAAGAGCTTGTTATATGTGATACCCAGAACAATTCCCGCTACAATTCCGATCAGGATTTTCCATTGGAGATCAAGTCCTTTTTTTTTCTTTTTTGTCTCTTCCATTTCCTTCTCCTATGCTTTGAGAGTTGAAAGTTGAAAGTTGGGAGTTGAAAGTTGAAAGTTGAAAGTTTCGCACTTTTCACTTTTCACTTTTCACTCCTCACCCTCATTTTTTCATATATTTCCGCATAAAGTTCTCAAAATATCCCTGGTCCCGAAGCTTGTCAGCGATAAACATATTCAGCATGTTCAGGAATGACTGATTCCCCTTTGCTATGGCAAACCCGTAGCTATCCGGTTTGTACGGCTTGGGAAAGACAATCACTTTGTACAGGGTTTTGTCCGGGTTATCCTGGGACCAGGTGTTGAGAAATATCTCGTCGTGAACCATGATATGGGTCTCGCCTTTGGCCACAGCCTCAGCGGACTCTTCATTGGTGGGATATTCCTGAACCTTGGCCTGAGGGAAGAATTTGGGGATAGAGCGGATTGACCCTTTTCCGGTGGTCGCGGCGATGATCAGCTGATCCTCCTTGCCGAGTTTCCTGAGTTTTCCCATCATTTCCCCGTAGCTCTTCACCTGGCCAATTTTCAGCTTGTTGGCCTTGTTCAGCATGATGGTGATGCCGGTGTCATAATAGGAGTCCGTGAAATCCACCTTTCCTGCCCGCTCAAAATTCCGGGACATGGCCGCCATGATCACATCAATCTGACCGTTCTGAACCATGGGGATCAGTTCGGAGAAAGAGCCTGGTATCACTTTCTCCAGTTTCACACCCAGATTTTTCGCCAGCAGTTCGGCAATGTCAATGTCTATGCCGATACGCTCATTCTTTGCATTGGTGAACGAAAAAGGTTTGAACAACTGATTAAACCCGACTTTGATAACGCCGTTCTTGATGATCCGTTGCAGCACAGGGCTGTCGCCGGTCACGATCTCATCGGCCCCGACCGGTCCCTGAGTACACAGGATCACCGCAAAGATCAGAGCCGCCAGCATAAGGCCCTGAAAGTTCGTCCATCTTTTCATTTGAATCCTCCGTGAAATGAATAAAAAAAATTTCTGAAAATACTGCTCCTGCCTCTTTTTCTTATCACCCCCCCTTTATAATTCATAACGGATTTTTAAGAAAACTTCCAGATTGTCATCTCAGTTTATGGATTTGGTGTAAAATATGTTGAGATTGTCAACAGCTTGGTCCCACCTGTCAAATCTTGATTTTTCTATTATATTGCATATAGTAATTATTATTAAAGCCCATTTTCTGATATGTCAAGAACAATTTATGAATTTCCCGTTTTTTTTACGCTGTATGCAATTTTTCATTCATCTGTTAAAGCTTACCGGGGGCATTTTCAAATTCCTTTCGCTTTAATCCATTTCAATACCGGTTCCGATGAAATAATATAATAAACATTTTTGGATTTCGGATTTTCCATTATCTTCTCACTGCTGCTGAGTTTCACGGTGGCCAGTATCTGCAACTGCTCCTTTGTATCTTTTATCTTACGAAATTTCTCTTCCGACACCTTTCCTTTTGCATCAAAGGCCCAGTAGATAACCTTGTCATGGGCCATAACCGTGGGATCGCCAAAGTCCAGAAACAAAGAGCCGATCACTTCCTGTGTCTTTTTCTCAGATGCCTTTTCATACTGCTCATAAAGGATGATAACCCTGTCAGTATTTTGCTCTGCCACCACATAAAGGTTTTTGTCTTTGAACTTCAAAGTACCCGGGCTCGCCTCCTGAACGGTGTTCTGACGGGCAATCTTTTTCTGTTTGTCTGTCAGAGCCTTGCCCAGCGTATAATTGTCGCGGCTGATGTTCAACTTTTCCACCTGATCAAGAAGGGTGGTGAATTCATTTGCGGATGAGCATGCAAACAGGAGAACAGCGGAGACGACAGCAAAAAATGCACACTTCAGACTTGTTTGAATAATGACCATGATTGACTTGTTGCTCCTGTGGGGATAGTTGCACTGACGGTTGCACTTCAGATTTGTTTGAATAATGACCATGATTGACCTTTCGACACTCTTTTAATTTTTTTTGATTATAACGGGTATCTGCTGAAATCACTGAGCCGGACACCGGCCCGGACACAAGTGCTCATCACAGAATTCCGCTTCACTTTATGCAAAAATTCCGCTTCGCTCCATTTTTGCACTCCTTCCTGAGGGGAGCATAAAGAGAAGACTGAGACTTCGGGCAGGTCCGATTTCACCTGACAAAGCACTTTTTCATGCTGTCTGATTGTAATAACCCTTTTCTGATCCTTTGTCAAGTCTAAGTTTGAACCGCAGATTGACGCTGATTGACGCTGATTTCACAAATGCCCGACTGATTTCCTGCCGTATCCGTTCTTATCACTGATCCATGCAGCCATCATCTACACGGATTGGCGATAAGAAAGGATTACCCATTGCAGATGACGCACCGAATCCGTGCTTATCACTAATCCGTGTAGCAGATGACACGCCACCACAATCAGCCAAATCCTTTCTTATCACTAATCCGTGTAGCAGATGACACGCCACCACAATCAGCCAAATCCTTTCTTATCACTAATCCGTGTAGCAGATTATAACGGCTGCAATTTCAGCATGTCATACGCCAATATCTCACACAAAGGCACAAAGGGCACAAAGAAAAGCACAGTTATGCCTCGGCATCAATGGCCTCGGCATCAGTTTCGTTTATGCGTTGGGGGGTCATTGCTGTTTTCTCCTTTTTGTCGGTCGTCAGAAGCCCCCGGCTATTTTCAGGCATCCTTCCGGGATTACATTAATCTTGAAGTTTACGAAGTCTTTTCATAATAACACCCACACTCCCATACTGACTTCCTGAAACACCTTCCAAATCATGCTCAATATCATAAGACTGACCTAACTTGCTGCTCCAATAACCGGAAGGCAACTGTCTGACCGCATGAGTCGGCTTTCCATTCGCATTGACGTATATTGCGATTCTTTCAAACCCCTCCTCATATTCCGGAGCATCACAAGTCGTATAAGAAAGGGTTTCAAATGCCCTGACAAACGCTTCCAATGTTTCGCTTCTCTGAACATCATCAGGCCAATATGAAGTCTCCAGAGAATCAGGCCACCACCATCTGCTGGTATCACCGGCGGCCCACGCGACACAATTGTATCCGACCGTGTCAGGGCTTGTCACCCGATATCCCGATATCCGCAAATCGGGAAATGCGGCCTCAATTATTCTCCGAATCATCATACCCCGTATTTATGTTTGTTGTCCGACCACCAATATAGCCATATCTCTGTCATTTTAGCTGTCTTTCCTCTTTCGGATTCCGGCACCGGATCCTCTCCGGTGATCGCTTTCAAAGCCCAGAACCAGAGAGCGGGCTTCTCCGCCATTTCTCTCATAATAAAAGGGAGAACAGCAGGCCCCATTCCGATAATTCCCTGATATGCCGGATGCATGCAGATTTCCGATGTTGATGATAAAAACAGAGTCTCCTTCTCCCATTTCTCTTTGAGTTTGCAAAATCTGGCAGACCGTTTCCCGGTTGCCGAACCTGTAGCTTTGTTCCGCAACTTCCAATCTCTTTCCAAAAGCCAGTTTCTCAGGCTCAGATATTCTTTTTCCGGAAATGACCCGACAACTGCTTTCACATCTTCTGCTGTAAGCATAAATCCCTCCTACTATTTTCAATTGTCCCTCCGAGACACATAATCCTGTTTATCTGACGGGCATCACCGAAATATCATACCCGTAATCCATCAGAATATCCGTGCATTTTTCACTGAAAAATTCTGTCAGTTCGATATCCCTGTCTTCGTCTTCGGGTTCGGTGACATTGATCCACACATTATCAGGATTTTCAGGGCCTTCAGTAATGTCAAACAAACCGGACATCGGGAAAATACACTTCCAATTCCTTCAGAAGTTTCATGGCCTCATCCTGCTTTTCTCATCCGTTCTTTTTCTAAATATCATATCCTGTATGTTTGCTGTCCGACCACCAATCCAGCCATGCCTCTGTCATTTCGGCAATCTTCCCTCTTTTGCATTCCGGTACCGGATTCAAATTATCTCAATCTCACTTACCCCGCTACTCTTTTTCAATACCTGAATTTGTCTTGGAATTCGTTCTTTCAAATTCTCAAAGTGTAATATTACTCCTATCATTTTACCCTGAGCCTGAAGTGTTTCCAGAGTTGAAATTACCGTCTCAAGCGTATTGTTGTCTAATGTTCCAAAGCCTTCGTCAATAAACAGGGACTCAATACTTACATTATTGCTTGCCAAATCCGACAATCCGAGTGCCAGAGCCAGACTTATCATAAATTTTTCTCCGCCACTTGAAGTATCCACCAGTCTTGACTCATCGGTCTGGTAATGGTCAATCAGATTAAAGTTAAGTTCTTCTCCTAATTTGTAGGTTTCATTCATTTTCAACGAATATCGCCTGTTCAGTTTATCTAAGTGAAGGTTGGCAAGCTGAATCAGATTTTGCAAGGTAAGACGCTGGACATAAGTATTGAATGCGTGCTTTGAGCCTCCCAGCCATGCCATTAAATCCGTCCATTTTTTCAGCACTTTTTCCTGAGCGGATATCTCCTCAAAAACACCCTTGTTTCTTTCTCTTATCTGATTATCCAATTCAAATTGTTTTTTGATCTCACCGTGTCTTTTAAAAAACTGTTCTTTGGATGATTCTGTTTCCCTGTGTTTTTCCAGAGCTTCGTCAAAAGAAATTTCAAAATCTCTCTCTTTTTCCTGTCTGATAAAATCTTCTTTGATCTTGGCTCCCAGAGTCTTTAATTTAAGCGATTTGTCTTCCTGCTGCTTTCTTATGGCTGAATATTTTATTTTATTTTCAAAACTCAACAATGCCTTTTCTATTGCTGATCTTGACTCGAAAATGCTGCTTTTAATTTCTTCCTCTAAAGCAAAAAATTTGGTTTTCAATCCTTTCTGTTTGGCAGATTGTTCATTTTCAAGATTTTCTTTCTCTTTTTTCTTGGTGGCTTTCCGGGTTTTTAAATCATTAAGACATTGAGTGGCTTTGTCTGATTCTTCTTTTGCAATTTTTATGGCTTTCTGAAGCTCATCTCTTTTTTTCTCTGTGGGTATTTCCAGAGGTAATATCGAATTGCGCTTCTCTGAAACTTGTGAAAGTTTATCATTGAGTTTTCTGATTTCCTCTTCATGTTTTTCTTTTTCTCCGGTCTTTTCCTCTGATTGCCTGCCACTGTTTTTAATATCCGAACTCAGCTGCGCAATTTTATTTTCTGCTTCTGACAATTCTTTGTTTTTATTGTGAAAAGAGGAGATTTTATTTTCTAACTGTTTAATAAATTTGCTGGTGTTTTCTGTTGAAGGAATCATCAGATCAGACCCGGACAATTCTTTCTTCAAAGATATTTCCATTTCTTCGGTTCCAAGCCTTATCTTCTTCAGATTTTTCTGCTTTTGCAGCAATGCTGCGCTGATGCCTCCGCATTTCTCCCGCAGTCTTATAATTTCATTTTCCAAATCATTTATTTTCTCCCTCTCCGAATTAAACGACTTATCCTTCTCATCTTTTTGTTTTTGCAATTTTTGCGTTTCTGAGATGTTATTGGCAAGAATCTTTAATTCATCATCAAGCGCATCAGACACATTTATAATAGCTTCTGTATCTTCTATCTTAAATTCCGATTTGATTCCATTGAATTTATCCTGAGTTTTTTCAATTTGCCGTTGAATGCCTTTTGTCTGTGATAAATTAGCCTCCAATCTGGTTTTAATTTCGGTAATCTTTATCTCTGTGCGATTCTCATCCTTTTTCAGGTCTTCAAACAATTTTTTTTTGTTTTCAACCTCTGCCTGGGTTTTTGAAAGCTCAATGGTTGCATATTTTTCCACATAAGGATGTTTTACAGAGCCGCACAGACTGCAAGGTTTCCCTTTTTCCAGTTTTTTCCGATCTTCTTCATAACTTTTTATTCTGCGTTTCAGTTCCAGAATATTTTCAGCATCCTGTAATGACTTTTCCGCAATAATTGTCTCAGATTTCAGCTTGGTGATATTTTCATCAAGTGCTTTATTTTCTTTCTCAAGCTCTTTTTTTTCTTTGCATGACTTGTTTTTTGCCTGATTCAGTTCAATATAATTTGCGGAAAGAGTCTGAAGTTCTTTTAAAGATATCTTTCTGCCTTCCGATTGCTTTTGTTCTTTGAGTAATTTGTCCAAATCAAAGGATTGTAAACGCTTTGAAAGACCTGCAAGCTCATCTTTCAATTTATCAAGCTCAGTATTTTTCTGCCTGAAAATTTGTCCTGCTTTTTTCAGTTTATCATTGATTTCCCCAAATTCCTTTTCGCCTTTTTTTATTGAAACAGTTTCTTCCGAAATTCTGTTCCGGTTGTTTTTCCGGAGGGCTAATCCGGAACTCCAGCCGGTTAAGTGTTTTTCAATTTCCGGCACATTTTTATTCTCATGCAAAAAGATTTCAATCTTTTTTAAGGCAGTTTTGTTTTGTTTGCGCTCCTGTTCTTTTTGGATGATATTTTTATGAATGCGATAAATTGCATCCGACAATTCTTTGATTGTTTTGGCTGTCTTATCTGCTGTATTCCGAATGTTGGCAATATCAGCATCAAATTTTGTCACCTGTTCCAATTTGGGAAGCCACAGTTTGAACTCGCTTTCATTGTCGGAATGTGTCTCTTTGCTCTTTGCTTCCTGTTTTCGGGCTTCTGCCAGCTTTGTACATACTGTTTCCAATTCCTGACTTAATTCTTTTGAACGTGCTTTTTTCTTTACAATTTCTTTTTCTGTCCGGGTAATTTCATCAACTGCTTCTTTGTATGGTTCAGCTTTCTCATGTAATTTCAATATTTCTATAACAGGCAGATTCTTTTCATTTTCCTTATCCAAATCATCCAGGTCTTTTTCAAGCTGATGTTGGCTTTTTTCAAGTTCGTCATTCTTCTTAAACCAGTTTTCAATTCTTTCAATTCCTTTCAGCTCCTTAACAGATGCTTCAATTTTCCCTGACAGGGCATTTTGTTCTTCACGGAGTTCTTCCCGTTTTTCACCGGACAACAGATCCTCATTATTAATTGCAGCCCTGATTTCATTCAGTTTTTCCCGTTCCATACGAATTTTGTCATTAACTGCCTCACCTATTTTCTTATAAATTGTCTCGCCCGTTATTTGCTCCAGCAATGTGCCCTTATCTTTTGCATTGGCTGACAAAAAAGCTGCGAATTCTCCCTGGGCCAACATTACCGACCGTAAAAACTGGCCATAAGTTAATTGGGTAATTTCTCTGATTTGAGCTTGTACCTCCTGCTTTTTCTCGGCAATGATTTTCTCCGTACTAAGATTCTTCAGCCGAACTCGTTCTATCGGATTCTTCAGCCGCTTTCCGGTTTTTGTAGTCAGTCTGATATTCCATTGGGCTTCGTATCTTACGCCTTTGTTTTCAAAACTCACCCGTGCCATTGCACCATCAGCACCATAGCTTACCACATCTTCCAGCTTTGCCCTGATATTGGATTTGTTGAATCTTGGCACACTGTGATACATTGCAATGGTAATGGCATCCAAAATGGTAGTTTTTCCGGCACCTGTAGAACCAGTGATAGCATACAGCCCGGTATCCTGAAATTTCTCGCTTTCAAAATCAATGACAACAGGGGTGTCGGATTTTAATGAATTTATATTCTGCAACTCTATTTTAAATATTTTCATTTTAACTCTCTTTTACTATTTGCAAGACTTCGTTAAATGCATCCATGATTTCAGGATTGCCTTCAATGTCATACTTTTTCTCTTTGCACATCATTTTAAAAACTTCTGTCGGTGAAAGTTCTTTGATATCCTTTGTGTTTTCAAATTTCTCATGCCCTGCAATTTTCCCTTCATTTTTTAAAGTGACCTTTAACACTTCCAAACCAAGGTTTTCCGCAGCTTTGTCAATCTCAGCACGTCCGATTGCAGTATTCGAGTGATTGTCTAATACAACCTCAGCCCAGGGGGTTAAGTCGTGATGCTCTTTGTCAACAGATTTCAGTTGGGTGATACATTCTTCAATGGTACCGCTGACACGACGTATTTCCCTGGAATTAGGTGCGTCAACCTCTTTTATGTCCTTTATTTGCTCTTTTTCTGTTTCAATTATTATAATCTTCTTACTGTAGCCTGTCTCACTGAAACTGAGCATATAAGGAGAGCCGGAATAGCGGATATGATCGAGTTTGCCTACTTTCTGGGGGCGGTGCAAATGTCCGAGGGCCACATAATCAAATATGGCCGGAAAGTCCTTGGCACGAATATCACCGAGATTTCCCACATATATGGTTTGTTCGCTCTTGGAGGTGGAACCGCCTACGGCAAATAAATGCCCCATTGCAATAATGGGCGTATTTTTCTTTTTTATGGTTTTGCAATATTCCGCGATCTCAGCATAGTGGTTTATCAATGCAGCTTTGTATCTGTCACCAATCTGCTCAAACGATTCTCCTGCAACTGCCCGCCTGATATCCTGATCTCTGAGATAGGGAACAGCCGCTATGATAATTTTCTGACCATTAACGGATAATTCTAAAACTTCATCTTCAATTTTATCGGCAACTTTTCCTGCCACATGAATAGACAGAGCATTGAGTAATTCTTTCGGAGCATTTATGGTTCCCGGGGCATCGTGATTTCCACCGGTTATTATTATATGCTTACAATTGGTTTTTTTAAGATTTATCAGAAAATCGTAATACAGTTTCTGACTTTGTGCAGAAGGAATACCTGTGTCAAAAATATCTCCTGCTACGAGCAATATGTCAATTTGATTGTCGTTGATGTATCCTTCCAACCAGTTTAAAAAATTGAATTGTTCTTCATATTGAGATTGATCGCGGAGCCTGTGTCCCAAATGCCAGTCAGATGTGTGAAGTATTTTCATTTTATTTTAATTGCTGTTTTTTTCGCCCTGCCAAACTGCAAGTTTGGCAGAGTCAAAAAAGATTGTCCGGAGTGCCAAACTTGCAGTTTGGCAGAGTCAGAAAAGATTGTCCTCCGATATACACAAAGGCACAGAGGGCTCAAAGAAAAGCTCTCATGCGCCGCGTTTCAGAGCCGGAAAAATGACCTTGGCTGACAAAACCGGCCGCCATAAGCAGCGAAAGGCCGATTCCGCCAATTTTTACGGCTTGGAA
>JAOZLU010000198.1 GCA_029934695.1 Desulfobacterales bacterium
AAGCCCTTTCCAGTTTCGATTTTTGATTTTTGATTTTCGATTTTCCAGTTTCTCTCACTTCAATCTGCCTCGGCTTTTCTCCTGCCAGAAAGATATTCCACATCTCCTTGTAAGCTTTTTCCAAGTTTCTTACGAATCTCGGGGTATCAAAAAGCGGCTTTGCGGATCGGTTTTTTGCGAGTCGGCGCCGGATGGCCTGCAATTCTTCGGAGCTTTCTGCCAGCCACACAGCAAGGTCTTCGTATTCGTCCAAGGTGTCCGCGATCAGTTCAGGCAGGCCGATTGCAGTGAGAATACTTGAGGAAACGCGGGACGGAAAATGCGTACCTCGAAGCGTGATTACGGGAACGCCCGACCATAAGGCATCACTGGTCGTTGAGTGCCCATTGTAAATCCGCGTATCCAAGGCCAAGTCCGCGAGCCTGTGGCGCGCCAAATGTTCGTCTTTTTTGGGCAACTTTTCCGAGAAAACGAGCCGTTCCGCATTTACGCCCCTTGCCTCGGCTTCTTTCTTCAGATTCTCTTCGGTGACGCTGTTTCCGCCAAAGAGCCACAAAACACTGTCCTGAACCTGTCGGAGAATCTTCATCCAGACATCGAACAGAATCGGCTCAATCTTGTAAGTGTTGTTGAATGAGCAGAACACAAAAGCATTTTCAGGCAATCCAAAATCCGCTTTTTTCCATTCTTTCTCTGAAATCGCCTGAGTATGATCGTTCACCTGATAGCAATGAGGCATATAGGCAAAATTTTCACTGTACCACCTCGCATGTTTTCTGGGTGTCACGATCTTATCTGTGATCATATAATCGAAAAAATCGGCCCCTGTTGTGCCGGGAAACCCGAGATATGTCACCTGAACCGGCGCGGGACGAAGCGCACATATCTCCATCCTGTTGCCTTTTGTATGTCCATTTAAATCCACAAGAATGTCAATATGATCTTGGTATATGCGCTTTGCCGCGTCCATATAATTCAGGTTGCTTAAATCAGCGAATGTATCGCAGTCCCGCTGTATTTGTTCCCTGTGGCGACTTCCGTCATTCTTTCCATACGCATAACAGAAAATTTCAAATTCATCCCGGTTGTGTAATCCGAACAAACTGAGAGTGAGATGGGCTACGGCATGATTGCAGAAATCGCCTGAGAGGTAGCCGAGAGCGATTTTTTTTCTCTGGAATCTTCTGCCATCATGAGGAAAACGCATCTTCACGTTAGACATACGCCTGACGATATCGGCTGCATAAGACTTTGCGACAGCAAAATTATAAGACGGATCCGTATTTTTCATAAGGCTCGCAAAGGGGCTTTCAGGAGATTTTATCCCTTTGTTCAATGCGTTTTTTGTCATTTCGTCAAGTTTGGCTGACGGTGCTCCGAGTTCCTGCCAGGCGCATGTCTGCATCAGCAGGAAGCATGTATCAGCTATGTTGTTGGCGGGGCAAGGGGCCGGGAGAGGACAATATGGGGTTTCAGTTACTTTTATCTGGCGGGGGTTTTCTTCGGCCAAAAAGATTTCCCACATCTCTTTATAAGCCTGTTCCAAGTTCCTGACAAACCGGGGCGTATCAAAAAGCGGTTCTGTCAGGCGGTTTTTCTCCAGTTTCTCCTGAATGGCCTGCAGTTCATCTGAATTTCTCGCCAGACGTACGGCCAGAGCACCGTATTCTTTCAGGTTATATGTGATCAGTTCAGGCAGGCCGATAGCACTCAGGCTGCTGGCAGTCATCCGGGACACAAAATGACTTCCTTGCAGGGTGATGACAGGAACGCCCATCCACAAGGCATTGCTTGTCGTTGCACCGCCATTGTAAATCCGAGTATCCAGTGCCAGGTCCGCAAGCTTCAGACGGGCCAGATGCTGATCTATGGGCAGCCTTTCCGAGAAAATGAGTCTTTCAGAGTCCACCTTTCTCGCTTCAGCCTCCTGTCTAAGATTCTTTTCAGCAGTTTCATTTTTTCGAGGCAGCCACAGGACGCTTTTCGGAATCCTCCTAAGAATCTTCATCCAGATATCAAACATGACCGGTTCAATCTTGTAAGGCTCGTTAAATGAGCAGAACACAAACCCGTCTTCGGGCAGTCCGAAATCTGTTCTTGCAAAGCTCGGGTGTTGCATCTCAACCCTGCTGTTCATCTGATAGCAATGCGGCAGACAGACGAATTTTTCGCTGTAGCAGGGCACATCTTCTTCAGGTGTCACAATTCTGTCTGTGATGATATAATCCAGAAAATCAGCCCCTGTGCTTCCCAGAAAGCCAAGATAACTGACCTGAACAGGCGCGGGTCGAAGTGCGGAGATGGCCAGCCTGCTGTCCTGAGTATGTCCCATCAGGTCAACAAGAATGTCTGTCTGATCTTCGTAAACTCGCTTTGCCGCGTCAATATTATTCAGATGTCGCAAGTCAACGAATTTGTCGCAATCCTGTGCGATTCGCTTTCTGTAATAACTGCCGTCATCCTCTCCGCAGGAATAGCAAAAGATTTCAAATTCATCGCGGTTGTGGAGGCCGTATAAATCAGCTGTGAGATGCGCCACCGGGTGACTGCAAAAGTTGCATGAAAGATAGCCGATCCTGATCTTCGTTCCGGAAGATCGCCTCCTCTCATGCGAAAAGTTCGTCCCTGCCTTTGATATATGTCTGGCAATATCCTCGCTCCATGATTTTGCCACAGCAAGATTTCGATGTGGGTCCGCATGTCTCATAAGACTTGCCAGGGGCATTTCAACTGTTCTTTCACCCTTCTCCAGCGACGTTTTTGTCAGTTCATCGAGATTGGCGGCAAATTCTTCAAAGGCCTGCCAGGCACATGTCTGTTGCAGCATCACGACAAGGTGGCTGTATGCCTCAGCATACTCGGGTTTCAGCTCAAGCGCTTTCTGATAACACGAAATCGCCTCGTCAAATTTGCCCTGATATTGAAGCGCATTCCCCATGTTGTCATAAGTTTCAGCGATATCCGGTTTTAATTTCAAGGTGCTTTGATAGCATGAAATCGCCTCATCAAATTTGCCCTGATTTTGAAATGCAAGCCCCATGTTGTTGCAAGCTTCAGCATAGTCAGGCTTTAATTCCGAAGCCCTTTGATAATACGAGATTGCCTGGCTGAAATGGCCCAGCTTTTTAAAGAGATTCCCCAAGTTCAGATAAGTTTCGGCATGGTTAGGCTTTATCTGCACAGTATTTTCATAACACGAGATTGCCTCATTCAGCCTGCCCTGATCCTGAAACAGAAGACCCAGATGAACATAAGCGTCAGCATCGTCAGGCTTTAACTGCACGACCTTCTGAAAACATGAGATGGCTTCATCTGATCTGCCCTGTACGTTGAACGCAGAAGCGAGATTGCTCAGGGCTTGGGCAAAGTCCGGTTTCAACACCAACGCTTTCTGAAAACACAGGATCGCCTCATCCGGCTTGTTCTGAGCTTTATACACGGCTCCGAGGCTGTTATGATAAACCGGATTATCAGGCGAATTCTGAATGGCTTTGCTTATCATGCCGTCGGCAGCCTCATATTTGCCAGTCTGATGGGCAATAAGCCCTGACAGGTGTAACGCATCTGAATGATTCGGATAAGTTTCAAGTATTTTTTTATAAATATCTTCAGCTTGTCGGAACTGACCGGACTGATGATGGCGGACAGCTTCCTCTATTTCGCCGGCAATTTCATCCAGAACAACATCTCCCTTTACTGAATTTTCCTTCACGGAGGACACTCTTCGTTTTTTTTGTTTTTTCTTTTTACGAGCCATTTTATTCGCCCCTCACCCCTGATCATTCACCATTCATAATTCACAATTCAATCCATTGCGTCCAAGACTTCAATTCCGTTACTTTCAAGGGCTGTTCTGATGATCGCCGTATCACACGCAGCGAGCCGGAAATAATACACTTTCTTGCTCGTCTCCTGCGTGATGATACCCACATTGATGATATCTCCGCCATTGTCATTGATAATCTGGAGCGCATTTTTAAACGAACCCGGTTCTCCTCCGATGACCACATCAATTCGGGAACTGGCCGTAAGAATGCCCATCATGTCAATGAAAGTTCTCAGGATATCGGTTTCGGTAATAATGCCGACCAGTTTTCCGTCTTTCACCACCGGCAATCCGCTTATCTTATGCGTGTAGATGAGTTTGGCGGCTGTTTCAATGTCATCATCGGGATTCACTGTTATCGGTTGCTTTACCATCAGGTCTGAAAGGGAGATATCTCCTATGAATGAAGGGATAAGCCCTATTTTCAAATCTGCCAGTGTAACAAAACCTTGGAGCATACTTTCCTCTGAAATCACCGGCAAATGACGAATGGAATTGGCTTTCATCAGTTCAACCGCATCTTGGACAGACGCGTCTTTTTTTATGGTGATGGGTTCAAAAATCATAAGAGAGTTGATTTTCATGGTGTATCCTTTCGGTTTTATATATCAGGGATTATTAGGGAATCCCGATTCAGAAAAATGTAGGGTTGGTGATAATTCATTCTCATTGAAAATATGATCGTCTCTGACTTTCTTTGCCAAACCGGAGATCATATTACAAACAGGTAGCCGCCCTATCTTAATCCCGACCTGAAGTTCCTGAAATGCCTGCTCTGTTGTTACTACCTGATCAGCAAACATGTCACCCCTACGGGGCTTGGACGGGCTTCGGGCCTGCCGGTGCTGCAAATATGTCGCCCCTGCGGGGCCTGGACGGGCTTCGGGTCTGCCGGTGCTGCAAATATGTCGCCCCTGCGGGGCCTGGACGGGCTTCGGGTCTGCCGGTGCTGCAAACATGTCACCCTACGGGGCTTGGTTCGGAGCGTCCCCTAAATCCGTTATAATCAGAAAATCTGATCTCAAATTGTCAGAAAATCAGTAGCATTACATGATTCTTCCAGCTTGTCAACAGTTGTTTTCTGCACACAGGTCTGTAAAAAGTTCTGATGTTGCAAAGAAAAATTGTCCGGAGTGCAGTTTGGCACTCCGGAGGACAGACATTTTCTTAAATCATCCATTAGCCGCAGTGCTGATAAAACAGTTTGTGCCTCCGTCACCTTCGTCATCTGAACTTTCCGCAGAGGCGGGAGGAGTTGTAGTCGTACTTGGGACACTGGTTGTCGGAGCAGTAGTTGGAGTCGTACTTGTACTCGGAACAGTCGTGGTCGTAGCTGGAACAGTAGTTGGAGTCGTACTTGTACTCGGAACAGTCGTGGTCGTAGCTGGAACAGTGGTTGGAGTCGTACTTGTACTTGGAATAGTCGTGGTCGTTACGACTACGGAAGTTGTGGTCGTCGTAATTGGAACAGTGGTTGATGTCGTGCTTGTACTCGGAATAGTCGTGGTCGTACTCGGAACAGTGGTTGTGGTCGTAGTGACAATATTCTCAGGATTTACCGTTACAATCTTTTTGTCAACAGCTTCGAGATTCTGGCTATCTGTAACGATAAGAGTTATCTCGCGTTGGCCCAGTTCTGAAAAAGTATGATTAAAAGGATTTTCGGAGCCTATTGGCTGTCCGTCAGCGAACCATTCGTAAGACACAGTGGGCCCGTCCGGATCGAAAGAGCCATTCGCATTCAACACAGCGGAAAAAGCAGTCTCGCCCTCCTGAGGAGTGACAATGAAAGAGGCATGAGGAGGTTCCGGGGGTGCTTCATCGCCGATGACCATACATTCATAATTATCATCAAAAGGCCCCAGCCTGTCATCTGAATCATCACAATCCTTCTCAAGTTTGCAAAAATCGGGACAGATTTCAGGTTTTTCTTCTGAGATTCCCCAGTTGCAATACTCGTCATGGTCACTATCAACGCATTTTATCTCATACTCATAATCAGAACTTATTATCGGAGTTTCTATGGCATAAACCTCATAGATATTGTCCATATCAAATTTTGTATAGGCATATCCGTTCTCAGCATATTCCTCCTCCAAATATTCGCCCCATTGGCTGCCACGATACAGTTTTCCGGCTTTTGCTCCCCAGCCTTCGCCCCAACTGTTTTTAAATATCCAAGTCGTCTGTTCATCACTGGGGCTTTCTGTAAAACCCACTATGATCATAGAGTGCCATAAGCTTCTGATTCCACAGATGACAGGCCCCTTTTCAATGATCATTTTTTTTAAATCATCCTCAGTTTTTGGATCAAGTGCCAGTTTTTCTGTTATTTGAATTTGCCGGGTTGGATTATCACATTTATTACTGCAACTTTGCATACTGGCAGAATAAGGATAACAAGCTTCCTCCACAACGCCTGTATCACGAAAATAATCCAGTGTTTCATCTACATATCCTCCATCCTCACAATTACCCCCGCCACTGCAGGAAAGTACATCCTGTTCAGCTAAATCCAAGTTCAGAATCTGATTAAAATAGAGGTTTGTAACAGATTCTGTAGCTCCAGCACCCGCAAATACCCAAGAGCTTCCGCAAAGATTTTGATCCTTCACAGAAGTAACCCAATCTTCATCATGTCTGTCTGTCCAGCTAAAATTATCAACTAACGAACTCTCCTCCCTTGCGTGTGATCTGCTTTCAGAAAGCTTGTCTGACTTTCCTGCTTCAAAAGTACCACCACGATAGTATTCAAAACCATGTAAATTAAATTCTCCGTTCGAGTCAGGAGAATTTACCAACCGCTTTTTCTCCTCATAAGCCAGATTTGAGACAGAGGTCTCCCCTGCAATCCACCCCAAATTCTGCCGATTCAGTTCCCATATTCTTTTGGCATTCTGCTTTCTCCTCAGTTCCACGGAATCGCCGGCCAAAGGCTTTTTAACATAGGAAATTTCACTGATTGAAATGCCGGCGTGTTTTCCTTCAAGCCTCAGTGAAAAGGAGTTGACAACTTCCGGCAAAATACAGGTTTCCTCACATAAAGATTCTATCTTTAACGGACTTTTGGTATTATACTCCTCGTCTGACAAATCCTGTACTAATTTCTGATATACCAGATATTCCCGCTGATTGCTGTTGTCAATAAGGACAACTCTGACAAAAGCATTGGGGTCATCCAGATAGGAGATGCCGAATATGTCCGAAACCGCCATCCTGAGACCGAATTCGCCTGTTACGGAGAGTCCGTAAATATTTTGCGGACTGTCACTAAAAGAGAATACCTCTGAACTGTATTCATTCGGATTTGTTGACAGGCTGATATCTGCCTGTTCTGTCTTCATGTCATCAGGTGGGGCGGGTATTGAAAAAATCTTGCCGAAGATATCATCCGGGAGGACTATAATTGTAATGACGGACATATCTGACAGACCTTCCTGGTCTGTTGCCATGATATTCAGCGTGTATCTGGGTGTATTTTCGTAACCCAGATCATATCCCGGGGCCACAGTAATCTCACCGGTCTGAGTATCCACAAAAAACACCCCCTCACCTGTCCCGCCGATGACATTGAAAGTTATGACATCCTCGTCCTGATCGCTGGCTTCCGGTGTGCCAACTGATGTGCCGGACGGACTGTTTTCGTTCACATTGAAATACTGAGGCGCAATATCCGGCGGCTCATTCAGATCATTGATATTGATCGTCATTGTCGCCTGATTTGACAGGTTTCCGTATCCATCATCTTCAACCTGAATTTCCAGTGTATATTGGGATGTCCGCTCAAAATCCGGAACAGCGTCTTCGGTCACAACCATCTGACGCGTGACAGCATCCAGACTGAATATTCCCATGCCGCTTCCGCCTGTCACCCGGCAGGTCAGATTATCTCCGTCCTGATCAGTGACAACTACCGGACCCGGATTTATGAGAGTGCCGGCCGGGCTGTTTTCGTCAATATCAAATATCTGGGGTGCGATATCCGGGGGATCGTTCACGTCAGTCAGCGTGATCGTCATTATCGCGTGATTTGCCAGAAGCCTGTTTCCATCATCCTGAACCTGAACATCAAGAAAATAGTCATTCTTTGTTCCATAATCCAGATCAGTTCCCAGAGCCACTGTGACAACACCAGTGACAGGATCCACATTGAACAATTCCACGCCGTCTCCTCCGAGTACAGAGTAGGTCAGATTGTCTTCATCCAGATCCGTGGCCTCTATCTGTCCCACATAAGTGTCGCCCGGGCTGTTCTCTCTGACGTTGAAAAACTGGGGAGCAATATCTGGAGGATCGTTCACGTCAGTCAGCGTGATCATCATTGTCGCATAATTTGTCAGGTTCCCCTCACTGTCTTCCTGAACCTGAATCTGCAACGTGTATTCGGGTGTCTTTTCATAATCCAGATCAGCACCCTGAGCTACAGTAATCTGCCCGGTGACGGGATTCACATTAAAAGATCCCTGGCCGGTTCCGCCGTCAATCTGGTAAGTCAGACTGTCTCCGTCCGGATCGCCTGCAAAGACATCTCCAACATAAGTGCCGGCCGGGCTGTTCTTCTCAACAGTGAAATACTGATCTGCGATATTCGGAGGTCTGTTCATATCATTGATATTATTAATATGAATAGTCATCACGGCCTGATTCGTGAGATGGCCGTCTCCGTCATCCTCAACCTGAATCGCCAGCATGTATTCGGGTATTTTTTCATAATCCAGATCAGTGCCCTGGGCCACGGTAATCTGTCCGGTGACAGAATTCACATTAAAAAATCCCTGGCCGGTTCCGCCGAGAATCTGGTAGATCAGATTGTCTCCGTCCGGATCCGTGGCTTCTGTCAGTCCCACATAAGTATCGGCCGGGCTGTTTTCGTCAACGTCAAATACCTGGGGTGCGATATCCGGGGGATCATTCACGTCAGTCAGCGTGATCGTCATTGTCGCATAATTTGTCAGGTTCCCTTCACCGTCGTCCTGAGCCTGAATCTGCAACGTATATTCAGGTATCTTTTCGTAATCCAGATCAGCGCCCTGGGCTACGATGATCCGTCCGATGCCGGGATCCACATTGAAAAATCCCTGCCCGGTTCCGCCGACAATCAGGAAGGTCAGAGTGTCTCCGTCCTTATCGTTCGCAATGACATCTCCAACATAAGTGCTGCCCGGGCTGTTCTCCTCAACAGTGAAATACTGATTTGCGATATCCGGAGGTTCATTCAGGGGATTATGATTGATATTAATAGTCATCACGGCCTGATTCGTGAGATGGCCGTCTCCGTCATCCTCAACCTGAATCGCCAGCATGTATTCGGGTATTTTTTCATAATCCAGATCAGCACCTTCGGCCACGGTAATCTGTCCGGTGACGGGATCCACATTAAAAAATCCCTGGCCGGTTCCGCCAAGAACCTTGTAGGTCAGATTGTCTCCGTCCTGATCCGTGGCCTCTGTCAGTCCTACATAAGTGTCGGCCGGGCTGTTTTCCCTGACGTTGAAAGACTGGGGCGCAATATCCGGGGGATCGTTCACGTCAGTCAGCGTGACCGTCATTGTCGCCTGGTTCGTCAGTCCACCGTCATCCTGAACCTGGACATCCAGCGTGTATCCGGGTGTCTTCTCATAATCCAGATCAGCACTCATGGCCACGGTGATCTGTCCGGTGACAGCATCCATGTTGAAAAATCCCTGTCCGGTTCCGCCGACAATATGGTAGGTCAGATTGTCTCCGTCCGGATCGCTTGCAATGACATCTCCCACGCCTGTGCCGCCCGGGCTGTTCTCCTCAACTATGAAATTATGAGGCGCAATATCCGGCGGTTCGCTCACATCAATCACAGTGATAGTCATAATCTCGTTATCCGTCAGGTTTCCGTCATCCTGAACCCGGACATCCAGTATGTACTGAAGCTTGATTTCATGATCCAGAACCGTGCCCGGCGACACAGTGAGCTGACCGGTCTGGGAATCCACATTAAACAGCCCCTGTCCGTCTCCGCCGATAACTGTATAGGCCAGGCTGTTCCCGTCAGCCTCAATCTGACCCACGACTGTGTTCGCAGGACTGTTTTCGTTTATATAAAAAGTCTGGGGGCTGATATTCGGCAGTGTAGCTGCCAAAGTCAGACTGGCTGTAAGAACAAAGAGCAACACGGCTCCCAAAATTTTTTTTTGCTTTGCAATATTCGACAGCATTGTAATTATCCTTTCTAAAGTGTTTAAGGCAATTGAAGGACTCAACTCCGCATAATTATCTATATAGATAAAATTATGAGAAATCGGCAGATCAGAGGACAAAATAAACTTTTTTTTCGTCATAATAAAAAAACGGACTCCGGCCGTTGGAAAACCGGCATGCGAAGGATCAAGCCGGACGCACCGGTCCCATGCCCTCCGGCACGGTCTGCAAGTCAAAATCCGTCATTCTCTCCCGCAGAAGGGAAATTTTTTTCAGGTACATGGCAATGTTTCTCCTTAATTTTTTATGATACATTATAATTTAACTGATAATATTTGTGTCGTCACAAACTCAGGATAAAGTATAAGCATTTCCTGTGATTTGGCAAGTCCCATTTACAGAATATGCCTGATAATATTGAAATTTGAGTTCTTCAGTTGCCTTATGTGTTTGTTATTATTATTATTAAATCCAGTAGGCATGGTCAGAAGATTTGTTTCACTCAGTTTTCAAATTTTTTTTTGTGTTTTGTTCTGTACCTGAGTTTATGAACTCAGCGACATCTGCCGACAAATATTTTATTATCTGATAAATTTTTATGCAGTGCTTCCGTGTCTTTGCTGACCTTATACCGTCGTGTTTTTTTTCCATACGCCTGAGAAGCCTCATCCCCGACTCCGAATCTGAGGACCGGCGAGACCTCTTTTTCTCAGGTACTGTATTGCATCATTTAATAAAAAGTTTGCCCGGGAGGAGTGCAAAAATTAAGCGAGTGCAGCGAGCGGTTTTTTGCACTCAAAAAATTTGCCCGGGAGGAGTGCAAAAATTAAGCGAGTGCAGCGAGCGGTTTTTTGCACT
>JAOZLU010000199.1 GCA_029934695.1 Desulfobacterales bacterium
CGGAGCCGTCCAATGTCACTGTGTCTCCGAGGTTTGCGGTCTGATCCGGGCCGGCATCGGCAATGGGCGGCTGGTTGAGAGGCCCGGCCGCTATCTGTTTTTTCTGATCATCCGAATAGACCGCGTTCCCCTGTTCATCCTCCGCGTAGGCTCGGACATACATATAATTCCCGTCGTAGTCTGTCCAGTTCAGATCAATAGTTCCGGCCGGGCCGGTTCCGAAATCGGTCCATCCGGTCACATCGGGCATTGCTTCACTTTCCGAACTGGCGATGCCGTACTGAAGCCTTGTTGCTCCGTCATTCAGACTGGTCGCGTCTGAGATCGTTACGGATATGTCCTGGGGACCGTGCGTCAGTTCCGGAATGGCCCAGTTGTCAAACGCTGGCGGTGCCGTATCCACAGTGATCGTAGCTGATTTCTCAATGGGGTCGGCCCCTGCACTCCCTTCAATTGTGAGCTTGATGGTGTATGTTCCGTCTTCGACAACGTCCCAGAAGTCATCTGTTCCGTTCCAAGTCTCGGCATTTTCTCCTGCCTTGACGAGTTCCCGGTCAAGGAGGATGGCCATCAGATTGTCCGATTCATCGTAAACCTCCAAATCAGCTTCCACCGAGCCTCCGGTGAGCGTAAACTGAATCTCTGTCTCATCATTCACGCCGTCATCATCAGGTGAGATCACCTGGGGAACAGATGTCACATCGCTGATCTCAAGCTCTGTTTTCACCCATATATTCCATGTCCCGTTTCTTGTGGATTGGAATGCGATGTTCTCATTCACCGGTGACATTGCCGGTTCGGAATCCCACCAGGCATTTCCGTTATCAATATTGTCAATATAATCGGATTCGCCGCTTCCGTTGGTGTTGACGACTCGAATAGCGCGGGAAGTCTCATCTCTGTTGGTCACAAAGATGATCTGCCCGGTCTGACCAGACCACGCGGGCAGGAAATCCGAACCGCTCTCCGTCACGACGGTCTGGTTTGTGCCGTCCGCATCCATGACAGCGACTTTGTCCGAATAGAGGGATTTTGTGAAGGCGATCTTCTTTCCATCAGGTGACCAGACTGGATCAAGATAAAATTCAACGGAATCATATGTGATCTGTTGCGGCATCTCGCCAGTTCCGTCGGCATTGACCTTGACCTTCCAGATTTCCCCATTCATGGAAAAGGCGATCTGGGTTCCGTCCGAAGACCATGTGGGATGAGAATCATAGTGTTCTCCGTCGGTCAGTTGGGTCAGTCCGGTTCCATCCGCTCGGACAATCCAGATATGTTCAAAATGGTCATCTCCACCATTTCTGTCGGACACAAAGACAATCCGGTCATCCCCGGCTGCCGGAGACCAAGCCGGATGATGGTCGCTGCCTTCATCGGTGGTCAGCGGCAGTGCGGTTTTTCCGATTTCGGCAAAGTCATCCGCATCCATGATCCATATATTCTGATCAATCTCTTCCGATATATTCTCGTCCGTGTTTCTTTTCGACATAAACACGATCTTTGTCCCGTCAGAAGACCAGGTCGGCGTGAATCCGCCCCGGGTGGTCAGGAGCGAGAGATAACCGCCTGCCAATTCGGAATAGTCAACCGTCCAGCTCCATGAGAAGACCGACTCAAGCGGGTTGCCGGCAAAGTCGTCTGCCGCGGTGAGGCTGGCCTGAACAGTTGATCCGTCGGGCCAGGGGGCTGGTTCGGAAACGACTTTCCAGAGGGAGAAGGTCATAATTTCCGAGGCTTCATCATAATTGATGCCTTCCGAATCCATGCCGTAGGAGATGCCGTTCACCTCAATCTGAAGGGTGTCCGGGTCAACCCCGCTGCCCTCTCCGTCCGTGATCCTGATCTGAATTTCCATGCTTCCCCAGGATGATCCGTCCCCAGGGGTCGGGGAATCAGCTACAGGGCCGGTTGCGTCAATTTTGATCTGATAATGATTGGCAGGGCCCCAGTTGCCGCCGCCGTCCAAGGAGCGGACGTGGAAATACCATACGCCGTCCGCTACATCGTTGTATGTCACGGTTTCGGAAGCCCCTTCGCTAATCTCATCCGGAAGGGTGCCGGGATTCTGATCCAGTGTGTGACTGTATTCCACAACGCTTGCATCATCAGGGATGATGGTGAATGTGGGATCATTATCCGATTTTCCGCCCTGGCTGATGACAAAGTTGTCAATGTGATAGGCCGTTCCCTCGGGATTCTCCTCTCCCATGACGAGTTCCATCCATCCGGTGAGATCGTAATCCGCAAAAAAGAGTTCTTCCACGATATATTCGGACTGGCCCGGATCGTCGTTTTTCAGCATGTTGTAGAGATTGAATGCCGCATGATGCCACGCATTGTCCGCGTTCACGTCTTCAATCACGCCGATGGGCCTGTAGAGGTCTTCCCCGGGATTCATGTTGTCATCCAGGGTTTCAACGGTTTTCGGATCATCGGTGAACACGATCTCTTTCCACATCCCATTGACATAAGCGATCAGATTCACCTTCAGGTCGTGAGGTATCTTATAATCAAAGCGGACCATGGGATATTCTTCCGCGTCAAAGGGGCTGATTCGCACGAAATTGGCAAAGTCGCCGCCTTCTTCGATGTTCGTCAGTCTGACAGAATACGCCCCGGATGAGGCGGTCTCATCCGAGCGTGTGACTTCGGCCCCGTAGCTGTAACTCATATTGGCCCATTCATCCAGGTCCGCTTCAAAGGTATTCTGGCACAAGGACGGATGGGTTGCCGAGGTGACCCCCGGAGCGGGCGGAGGAAACATATCTGCTGTTATGAGAGAATTCTGTTTGCTCGGGTCAACATCAGATGTCACGGTAATCGTTTCGATAAGGCTGTACGAAACTCCGATCTTTCCTGCTGACGCATTGCTGGTTTCACTGACCCTGGCTGTCCCACGATAGACTCCGCTGTTCGGGGCAGTTTCTAAGAGTTGGAGTGAGATACCGCCGGAATCGGTATTGCTGCTTCTGAGGGTGACAAGTGTGGAATTGACCGATGTGGCATCCGCATCTGTTCCCACCAGTTCGATATGCAACGAATCTCCCATTGCAACGTCATCACTGAAATCGCTGTAAAAATCGTCGGTTTTGAAGTCAAGGGATGTCACCTTTCCGGGTTGGGAAAGAATGACCTCGACAGATACCGGGTCGGACAGCGAGCTTTGGTTTCCGGCAGGATCAACAGACCGGGCAGTCAGGGAATTTTCCCCGGTTTTGAGCCAGACCTCGGTTTTCGAGAAGCACCCGGTATCTTCATCTGCCTGCGTGGTTCCTTGGGAAACACCGTTTGCAAAGACTTCCACTTCAATGCCCGGATCGGCAACACCGTGGACGGTAAGGGTTTTGAGGTTGCTCGGGGAAGCAGGCGGATAGATCACGGGCGGTTCCGGGGAACCGGACATCACCGCGTAATACACCGCATAGTCATTGAAATTCAGGATGCTGGCTGTGATCACATTGTTTTCAATGTCGGTTTCCGCATCCGTGTAAACCCATTGCTGTGTCACGGGATTCCATCGGAAGAGGTTCAGTTTTTCTTCGTCAATACCGCTCAGTTGGGCATCTGTATAGTAAAAGTTTAAGGTGCAGGGTTTTAAGAAATCATAGCCTGCGGGTTTTACTTCATAAATTTCTCCTATGGGTGTCAGCCCCTCATCTGTTGCGGACGGAGGCTCTGCCGCAGGTTTGATGGAGAAAAGGTCTGCATCGTCGGGGATGGCATTGTCCGGGAGTTCAAGTGACACCATGCTGTCGGGGCTGGTGATGGTGCTGCCGAACCGGAAGCCCACGTTAGCCATTTCGACTTTTACGGTGTCATCTTTAAAATGGCCGTCCTGATTATAGACCGTCAGCCGGATGGTATAGACTCCCATGGGGATATAATAGTCTTCATCTCCGGAAGCTGTGGCGACTTTTTCAGCCGTATGCCAGGTGGCAAGATTTCCGTACAAGGTTCTTGTGGGCGGAAGCGGTTTATTGTCGTCAAAGACCTCTGTACCGGAAGTGATCAGCGTTGTCCATTCTGTCGGAGACTCTCCCACACCGTATTCCACGGTGTATTTGGCGAACTTGTTTGCCGAGGCAGTTCCGATAATCGGCACGCTGTAGGAAATGAGCGAATTTTCATAAGGCACACGGATTTCCGCTGTTATGGTGGAAATATCCACGATGCCGCGTCCTGTTGCGAGTTTCAGTGTTTCGGTGCCGTTCTGATTTCCAATGAGAAGATCACCGTTGCCATCCGATGAAATGGCATTGGGAGTGTCCAAACTGAAGTTTGTGCCCCAGGGGGGAGAAGGCAGGTAAGGCAATTCAATGAGATAATAGCCATCGGGATTTACTTTGAAAATTCTGCTCTGGCTATTGTCTGCGATAAAGAGGTTGTCGTTGAAGTCCAATGCCAATGCTATAGGGGCAAAGTTGTTGACTCCGAGATTGTCTGCTGTGATGCTGAATATCAGAGCGTCTGATGCGTCGTATTTGTTTACGGTATCCGTATCAATTTGATATGTGTTTCCTGCTGAATCTGTAACTGCTGACGCGGGGGTGACTGTCTGAGAAGACGAATCATCAGGTATTGTTCCGTAGGCGTTGCAGTCAATGGGTGATCCGTCAGTGGTGCTGAATTGAAAATAATACCAAGTTTCGGGTACCTGATTTCCGGTGCTGTCAGTGCCGTCCCATCCGGTTTCATGGGTTCCTGCCTGTTTTGTTCCGTTCATCAGGGTTTTGATGAGGTTGTTTTCTTCATCATAGATGGACAGGTTCAGGGCTGCGTCCTGTGAGACAGAATAGTTGATAACCACATCCGAGCTGTCTTCCGAACCGGTCTGAGATGCGGGAACCCATAAATCTCCCTGTGTTTCGTTATAGTCCGAACTCTTTGTGGTTTTATCCCACCAGGCTTTTCCGTTGTATGTGACAAAGGCAATGCCTTTGATTTCTTTTCCGATCAGCCCGACAACAGATGCGGGTATCTTCAGGCGTAACCATTTATCAGTCGGCGGTAGTTCTCCCATATTGTATAATGAAGCAGTTCCCAATTCTCCACCGGTCAGGATGTCATTGCTTCCCCAGTATGCCCTGTGTTCGCCGTCTCCGTCGTCTGTGTAGAATTGCAGAAGTATCTGCCGGGGCGGATTTGCCGGGTCAAGATAGACATACTGGATGATGTTCTCATGGGATTCCAGTGTGAGGGGATCATCCGCATGAATGAAATAATGTCCGTGAGTGCCTTCACTGACGGGATCGGTGTGGGACTGCAAGCCGCTGTAGGTGATGTCGGTGTCCCATTCCCATGTGTCTATCTGGGTGGAACCGGGGGGCAGTTCGTCGTCAATCCAGACATCCGGGTCGTCGGATGTGGGCAGGTAGCCTTCGGAGCCGAGATTGATGTTTTGGGATACGGAATTGATGTGGAGTTTCAGTGCGTTGGTGCTTCTGTCTATGATGAGAGGGATTTCATCGGTTGCAGTGTTTCCGGCGAAATCGAACACGGTGAGTCGGGCGGTGTAAACACCATCTTCCAAAAATGCGGCATCAAATACCCCTAATATATTTCTTGCTGCCATTGAATAACCATACTCGATGGAAACATATTCTTCATCTTTAAGCAACTCAATATAATAAATTGCAAAATGCTCATCTAACGCAGTTCCCATGATGGTATAATAGTCATACTTGGGCGTGTCTTCTTTTATAAACACGATATCAGCCGCAGGCGGATTGCTGTCTATTATAATTTCATCAGAAAGTTCCCAAGTATCAGAAACATCTTTTATATTTACACCGTTAATGATGAAATGATATGCACCGTCTGGAACCAGTCTTCCTTCGTCATCTCTTCCATCCCATTCATCTATGTAGCTCCCGCTATCTCTTATTTCATTATTTGCCAGTGTTCTTATAAGTGTGCCGTTAGCATCATAAATCAGAGCACTGACCATAGAAGGATATTTAATTTCATAACCTATTTCCAGATAATCCTGAATAAGCGGGCTTGAACTCGGAGAGAATTGATACTTTGTCTCATTTGCAAAAGGAACGTCCTGACCTCTCGGCAGTTGTATATAGGTAGGATCAGAGTTGTCCTTATCGCAGTTCGGATCGCTTTCACTCTGACATCCGGAATCCGGATCACAGTAAACAGTTGTACAATTATCACCCTCTCCGCAATCTTTTGAAACAATTTTTCCATTTTTGCATACCTGACACTTATTAAGTTTCTTGGGTTTATGTTCACCGCATTCACCAGTCCCAGGATTACATTCATCCTCTGTGCATTCGTTTCCATCACTACATTTAGGAACAATCTTCTTATTTTTACATATATGGCATTTATCAAGTTCTATGGGTGTATTGGTACATTCACCAGTCTCCGGATTACATTCATCTTTTGTACATTCATTGTCATCATTGCATGCAGATTTAAGTTTTCCGTTTTCACATACTTCACAGATGCCCGGTTCCTCATGAATACATTCGAAAGTTTCCAGATCACAGATATCTTTTGTACATTCATTCCCATCATCGCAATCTTTTTCTACAATCTGACCGTCTTCTAATAATACTTCACACTTTCCCAAATCCGGTTTTGCGACTATTGGAATATTCTTAGTCGTAAAATCACCGTTTAAAGATTCTATTCGGAGAACAATTTCTCCTGTCAGAGTCTCGCCATTTGGAGATTTTCCTACACTAAATGAAAATGTAGCTGTCCCACTGCTCCCTTTAAAAATATCACCTATGCTTGCTGTATCTGGATTCATACTAATCCACGAGGGGGTGCTTGTTACGGAAACAGTTACTCCATAAAACGAAAAAATTACGCTTTCATTATTTACGGATAAATTAAGAGTGTTGCCTGTTGAATCCTGCATCACAGTGTGTGCATAAGCTGAATTTAACGGCAAGCAACATATGGATACAAGAGCGCATAATAGCACTGAAAAAAAGGATAACCTTTGTTTTAGCATTTTTTTTGTCATGGCATCACATAGTCTTTCTAAAAGTTATTCATAATTTTTTTTTAATTTTCAGCATTAATGACTTCTTTAATAAATTTATCTGAAAATTCAGTCCATTGAAGAAGGTTGTCAATGTTCCCTTCAATATAATAATTTACCCTTTTTATATTTCCATCAGGATATCTGAACAACATATCATATTGTAAACCTCCGCTTCTGTATTCTCCTTCACCTGATTGATGAAACAAAATATAAAGATTGTCAGATTCAATAATATAAGAAGCTTCCCTGTATTGTGTATGATACTCTGTAAATTCATCGAATTTTTTTCTGGCTTTCACCTCATTAAAAAAATTTATAACTTTTTCCCGACTTCGAGGGCCGAAATATTGTGCATAGTTAGCAGTATTTGATCTTGCTTTTTGTTTAAGTGCTGAATTCATATTTTTATAGACTGCTATTGGTTCTTCAAACTGAGATGGATAATTGTCTTTTTTGGCTCTTGCATTATCAAATAAAGATACGGATATTTTTGAACCGGTAAATCGAAAATAAACAGGATTCTCCTGGGATGTACCGAAAAGCGATGTAAGAACAATTTCATTGTTATATTGAGGGTTTGAAATAGAAGAAAAGTGATCCGGCATTTCTGTTAATGCATCGTCAATCGCAGATATGTTCAGGATCAGAGGATGTGAGATCAAACCAAGATTCTGCACAAATTGATTTTCTTTCCTAATAATGAGTACAGGAACTCCCGGGACATCTTTTTTTTGTACGTCCAAGATAAAATAGGATAAATTTCCCAAATCAAAACGTCTGACAATAACCGGTTCGGAATCTTTTAATAATTCCAAATATAAATTAAATGTAGATTCGCTGTCTCCAGAAACTGATTGATCGGTTATCTGCTTAAAAAGCCCCAAGTCTTTATTTTTTATAGACTCCAGAAGTTTTTTAAGCGTTAACTCCGGGCTATTCTCTTTCACGCTCTTCAGTACTTCGTTAGCTGGCACGTTAAACTCAAAAACATTCAAAGCCAAATATATTTTTGTTGGGATAACATCATATTCAACTCTCATCGATAAAGAGTAAGTTTTCAATTCTCCTTCAAAGTCAGCATATGCAATAGTAAAGTTCGACATAAGAAGGCAAAAAAACATTCCACTGATAACAGATAACTTTTTCATTTGTGTATCCTTAATGTTAGATTTTAATTTATATTTTATTCAATTAGTTATCAAAGGTAACAAAATTTACTCCCATGAAAATCAAAACAATGTAAACCCAGAAACAGGATAGCTCAAAGAAACGGATCTGCCACCAGGTATTATATTATCCAATTTAAGCGATGCTTTAATTGTAATATCACCTATAGAAATTGAAGCATCAAGTTTATCTTTACAGTCTTCTCTATTCCAACCAGCCGATCCCCTTAATCCTGCTGAAACTGAAGCTGTAGCTATATTTTCAGAGTCTAAATCAGGACAAAAGTCAAAACCAAAAACTGAAGCACATCCTTTTATCGTAAATTTTGGTTTAATACTAAGTGCGGCATTTGTTCCCAAACTCCAGAAAGCACAATCCGAATTCGTTTTCTTGCACAAATTCCTTCTAAATCCAGCACTACCTTTCAATGTTGTATTAAAATTCCAATATAGCCCAGCAGTTATCTTTAATTGTAACCTTGCTATTTTAAGGGATAATTCTATATCTCTTTCTGGTATAGCTGCACCCGGAAATGGAACGTCTTTTCCCTCAATATTAACATCAAATCCTCCCTCACTTTGTTCTTCACCGTCCTCAATAATTATGAAATCACCTCCTACATACGAACAGCAATCACGTTTTTTTTCAGCTAAGAAAACTTCTGCTTTTGGTTTAAATTTAATACCCATTTTTCGAGCAAAACTATTCATAAAATTTTGAAAGGATTCAGGTAATTTCCTACTATTTTTTTTCTCAGCACCCCATTCATGTTTTAGAGCTTTTACGGTAAATATTTGAGGGGAACCGGACTCAATTTCAAGATCATTTGCTTTTGCTGTAACAGTAACATCGCCACCTACTTCACCGATATTAACAATCGTCTGAGCAATGCCATTTGGGTCTGTTTCGGTATTTATCTTCGACAAGGTTGCGCCTTCACCCACTACTGAAAAGTTGATTGATGCTCCGATCACTCCAGTCCCGTTTTTATCCACAACTTTAACAATAAGCGGTTCCATCAAAGCACTTCTGACACAACCTTCTTGATTATCTCCTGATACTTTTTCCATTGAAAGTATTGGTTTTAACCCGACACTTTCATTTATTACTGTCGGTTCTCCGGCAAAGCAAAATGAAATACTTGTAAAAAGGACAATAAAAAAAATTATCCATTTTTTAGCTAACATATCATAATTTAAAAAATATTTTTTCATAACATTCCTTCGGTTTTATTTCATGATAATTTTTGAAGTCCTTATTTCTATGCAAGCTCAAACAGTTCCACATCAGCACCCTGAATGAACATCTCCTCTAAATCACCTGTTCCCAACGCAGTCTTCCGAGGCTCAATTCCGAGATGTCTGCAATCCTCAAGATACTCATCCACAGCGTTCCGGAAGCTTGTTTCAAAATCCCCGGCAGTCTCCGCCTCAAAGGTGATCAGCCCCTCGAGTTCCAGTTTTCCCCAGAAACAACCTTGTCCTCATGGGAATAATGGATGCTTCCCACATAACCTTTGTATCCAAGATAGTCCATGCCTGCTCTCTGAGGATAATCGCCTGGGGCTTTTGTTTCGGTAACTGCCAAATTCTCCGGCCATAAATTTTCCATCTTTCAACTCCCCGCCAAACATCTTTCAGCCGGAAGACACTCCCACCATTGGTCATGTAATCCAGAATTTCGGGCAGCATCCTCCACACTGTGAGTGGACTGCCTTCCGATTCTTCCCCCGTGAGCGATAAAATTCCGATGTTCGATAATGGCCGCGAGCTGCTCTGACAAATATTTCGGAATATGATTTTCCAGCAGATGATGCATGTTTCTCAGGCTGTGAATGTCATCCTCACCTGAATCACCTTTGCAATATCTGTCCCGCTCAAACGGATAAGCTACTATGGTGCCGTACTCTGAGAAACAAGAGCCTGTATGATATTCCCGGTTCTTCCTGAATGAAAGATTGCTTTCAGCATCCTGATAAACTCATTTTCCGATTCCGCCTGAATTCCGTCTTCATCAGCATCCGGATAAAGTTCGTCCCTGATATCCTGATCGGGTCGGATAATTACCGGATACAAGTCAACACTGTGCCAGATTGTGAAAAGCTTGTAGTAATAATTGCCGAGCGCCGGGGCCACAATATAAAAAACATATCGAAAGCCCGTATCGTTTTCTTCGGCCCCTCCCATATCAGGGGATGCATTTTTCACCTCGGCCTCGACGATGTTCTGAGTCGCCTCCCCCAGCAGCGATGCCTGCTCTCTGAGGATGATCACCGGGGCCTTTGTTCCGGTGACTGTCAGATTCTCCGGCCATAAATTTTCCATCTTTCAGCTCCCACCTGCCTTCCCCCGGAACATCTTATGTTTCTTTCAGCACTTCTTCCGGCGAATTTGCACTGAGTACCCTGATACTCCAGTCTTCTATGGCTGCGATGTCAGCATTTCTGATTTTATCTTTTGCCCATTGAGGAGGATTGCCAAAACGGGCTTCCATCAGTCGAAGAAGGATTTTTGATCCCTCCCCTATTCGTTCAGCAGTTGTTACATGTTGCATTTTATGTTCTTCATCCAGCACTTCTTCGGCTGAATTTGCGCTGATAAGGCGGATACCCCAGTCTTTTATGGCCGCAATGTCAGCATTTCTGATTTTGTCTTTTACC
>JAOZLU010000793.1 GCA_029934695.1 Desulfobacterales bacterium
AATATTGTAAAGAGGGAACTTGCCTGCTTTGATTATAAGATTTCCGAAGTTTTGGAAACTTGGCAAGTATGATTCTTGACGGTCATGTTTGGGGTGTGTTACGGAATTATAGTTCGGCTCATCTGGTCGTACTGAATCATGATTTCGTCAAAAAAAAGTCAGAAACACCTTGGAATGCTATTGCCGAAAAAGAAAACTGGGGTAGTCCTGCAGAGGTAGTGATAATTCATATTTAATCGTTTAGCAGCGAATTTTGCAATTATTTCTGTTGTCCTCGCCAGACTGGCTGACGGAAAGCTTTTTTCTCCGATTCCCTTAGCCTTAGGACACTTATCCTTTAAAAACAGTAAGCTTGGATAATCTGACTCAATAATTGAATATATTTCACAAGTCAAGCAAAATTATACAATTTTTTTGTCACTCATGCAATTCTTAAATATCCGAATCCGTCAAATCCTTTTTTTAGCCGGCTGCCTCGGGCAGAAGCCGAATTGACCCGCAGGAAGCGTGTCATCAATGACAAAATACGAATCTTCCCGGGAGCTTGTGTCAAGTCCTGTTCAATCAGTACCGGTTTCTCATCAGACAAATCGTCCTCCTCTTTGAAAGCCCGCCGGCCATTCGGCAGAAGCGGAAAATGGTTCTTCTTATATTCCTGATTGCAAGCCTTGCAGGAAAAGAGATAATTTGTCCATTCATACGCGAGCCACCAGTAGCCGGGGTGAGCCTTTTCCTCTGTCACGCCGGCTTTGGGACGGAAATGCTCCACATCGGATTCCCGCTTCAGATCCCGCTTCCGTTCACAATAACAGCATTTTTTATGATGGTGCCTCCAGATCGCTGTTTTGACATCATTCTCTCTCCAATAGGGTCTGAAGTCAGTTGTTCTGATCTGTTCGCCAGCCTGAATTTTCTTGGAAACACTCTTCTTCATCTGTTTCACCTTTTGTGATTTCAGTGTGTCAGGAACAGGGGGACGTTTTCCGAGTCTGATCATAGTGTTATCCTTTTGTAATATCCGGAAGCCCTTCAAGGTCTTTCAGGATTCTTTTCAATTTCTGCTGCATCATCCGGGTTTCAGTATCTTCTGCCGACTCAGGGAGATACTCATCCAGAAAATCACGCAGTCTGAGGAATTCCTGTTCTTCCTGTTCATCACGGGATTCCTTCAGGAACAGTTCGCCGAATCTGCCGAGTTTCTGCGCCAAATCGGGATTGCGGGTGGTTGGCAGTCCGAATGCCTCGGAAGTCAGAACCTGATCAGCTCTCAGGCCGCGTAAGGAAGGCATGACATTTAAAGCTGTTTCTCCATGCTCTGTTTTATCCAATCGTAATAACTGAGTTGTTTTCTCATTCAGGTCGGCAGTGCCGGCCGCGCACAGCGGAGAATGTGTTGTGGCGATAAACTGGATTTTTGGAAACTGTTCCCGCAACAAGCTTATAATATGGCGTTGCCACCTGGGATGCAGGTGCTGCTCAATCTCGTCAATCAGGAGGATGCCGGACATCTCATCCGGATCAAGATTCCGCCCTGCCAGCATGTTCCAGGTAATAAAATCCAGAACCCAGGCTGCCGTGTTTTTGTAGCCGTCTCCCTGGGCCGGAAGCAGGGAACGCTCTTCCTGAGTGACAACTTCAATCCCTTTTTCTGTCAGTTCGATGTGTTCCTGAGCAGTGAACATGAACAGCTTTTCAATCAGGCTTTGAAAGCGGGAAAGCGTTTCCCGTTCAACCTCGAACCTTTGGGATTCGGGAACATTCTTCTGCGCGGCCGCAATGATACGGCGCAGGCTGAGTTCGGGGTGCTGCATGGGCTGGTCATAGTGAAACAGGGTGCTGACAGCATCTGTCATTCTGTAATGTCTGTATGCCTTGGTGGTTTCTCCCAAAGCCCGTCCGGCACCGTAAGCACATACAAACAGTTCCTTCAGAGGAAAATTTTTTCGGGAAGAAAGTATTTCGGGTGATCCCTTATCCGGAATACGGTAAATCCCTGTTTTCAGCAGTTCCGTATCCGATATGCCTTCGATTTCTGTCTTAATGCAATAACGTCCCTTTTCAGAATGAACGAGTTCAATCTCCATGCTCCCGTTCTGTTTTCCATTCTGAAGCAGGTCTCCCTGAAAATAATCCATCAGACCGGACATCGCGTTTGCTCCGTCGCATATCCCCAACGCGAGTGAGCGGAGAAATGCGGTTTTGCCTGCGCTGTTCTCGCCGAGCAGGACTGAGCAGAGTCGGATATCTCCGTCTTCTCCGAGGAAGTCGGCTAAGAGGGATTCAAAGCACTGGATGTTTCTCAGTTTTATTTTGGCAAGATAAAATGTGTTCTGTTTTGTCACTATTTTGCTCCGTGTGTTCCTTCATCCTGATCTCGTTATGAGGGCTTCCGCCTCGTAACGCATGGAACGAGGGCTTCTGCCTCGCCTCGCTAACGGCAGAGCCGTGAACCCTTAACTCATCATGAGGCGATCTCTGCCTCCCGCATGAAAAGATTGCCACTTCAGAGCTTCAGAATGTGATTTATCCCGGGTAAATTCGATGGTTTCTGTCGAGCCATACCAGGAAAAAGGCTGACTTGACCCTGAATCCGTGTACACGGGCCTTCTGAGTCACCCGCAGTTCAAAGAAAGTGATGTCAGGGCTGATATCACTCAGCCCAGGATCATCGGGGAGCCTGTTTCTGTCTTTATGAGGTGTGTATCCGAATCCTTTTTTGGTTCCCGCTTTCCCCG
>JAOZLU010000200.1:0-2804 GCA_029934695.1 Desulfobacterales bacterium
AAAATTCGGAATGCGATATCGGTAAAATGTTATGGAACTTTTGATCAGGTACTTATATGCGGATTGTGCGGCGTTCTGAAAGCTTCGGGAGAGTGGGAGGAACTGAAGACACTTGCGGAGACTGCTTTGCAACTGAGTCAGACCTGCGGGGATGCCGGGGCCTGTGCGTCGTGCCTTCTCTTTCTCACACAAGCGGCCCTGTTCCGCAAAGACAGGGAGGCATGGGAAGGGCGGATGCAGGCGGTTCTGAATACCGTGTTCCCTGACGCGGGGCTGAATCTGACAGATGCGGATAAGGTGCTGAAGTATCTGATATCCGTGCTTGAAGACCCTCAAAAACCGGGGCGACATATCCCGGTGGAATCTGATCCCAAGCTGTATGTCCGCATTCTGGATACCCTGCATGATGTTTATTTTGCAGGAGCCAGATACCTGACCGCATTTCAGGCAAAGCAGGAGAAATATTCACTGGAGCAGCAGTTCGGGTTTCGGGCCTTTGTGGGTGCGGGGCGATCAAAAGCGAGGCGTATGGCCTATCGCGGGGAAATCCCTCTTGCAGAGGAGATTGAGGCATCGGGACGGCAGGAGGATATTCAGAACCTGGTTCACAAACTCGGGGAACAGCGGTGCCGGCTGATTGTGTTTCACGGGGAATCCGGGGTGGGCAAAAGCTCTATCCTGGAGGCGGGTCTGGAGCCGAAATTAAGGAAAGAGGGCGTGGAAAAATGTCCCCGGGTGGTGCCGATTCTGATCCGAAGTTACGCGGACTGGACAGGGGAGATTCTGAAGATTTTAAAGGGGTTCAGGATTTCAGACGGAGAACCGCCCGGGGCATTGAAATCCATTGAGGATATTCTGAGCGAACTGAGAGGGTTCGACAAACAGGGGAGACTCACGGTTCTGATTTTTGACCAGTTCGAGGAGTTCTTTTTTGAATATAAGGATGTGGGGGAACGCCGGGAATTCTATGATTTTATACAGGCGTGTATAAATATCATCTCGGTGAAGATCATCTTTTCTTTGCGGGAAGATTATATCCATTACCTGCTGGAGTGCGACCGCCGGGTTGAGTTTGATATTCTCTCGAAAAGCTTCCGCATGTTCCTCGGAAACTTTGACCGGGACGGCGCAAAATCGGTGATTCAGAGCCTGACCCGGCGATCCCATTTTCCGTTGGATGATTGTCTGATTGACAGGATTGTGGATGTCCTGGCCGGGGACACGGACGGGGTGCGGCCCATTGAATTGCAGATTGTCGGGTCCCAGATTGAGGCAAAGGGGATTCACACGGACGAGGCTTTCAAACCCAAAAAAGAACTGATCCAGGCATTTCTCGAAGAGGCGGTTCAGGACTGCGGAAGGGAGAATGAGGATGTGGCCCGCCTGATCCTGTGGCTGCTCACGGATGAGAAGCTGACCCAGACTGAGAAATACCAACTGGTGCATGATTATCTTACGGGGCTGATTCGGGAGGAGACCAAGGGGCTGCTTGAGAGACTGAATGAGGAGAGGAATGAGAGGGAGTATCAGAGGCGGCTGGCGGCGCAGGAGGAGAAAAGGCAGCGGAGATTATGGGGGATAGCTATTGTTACGGGGTTTGCCTTTGCGGTGTTAGCCGTTGTGGCGGCTGTGTTCGGAATAAAGGCAAAAGATGCAACACAAATAGCTATTGTTACTGGGTTTGCCTTTGCGCTGTTAGCCATTGTGGCGGCTGCGTTCGGAATAATAGCAAAATATGCAGCACAAAGAGCAAATGAAAATTTCTTGCAGGCTGAGAAAGCGAAGCAGACGGCAGATGAAAATTTTTTGCAAGCAAAACAAGCCGAGAAAAAGGCAAGGGATAATTTGTTGCAAGCAAACTACAATCTTGCCAGGGTGTTTGAGGAAAAGGGAAATGCTCTGGATAAAGCTCTGGAAACTAAAAGTGCTGATGATTTTCAAGAAGCATGGCTTTATACTCTGACGGCCTTGCAACAGGATATTGGTACCGCAATCCTGCCGGTTTCTCTGGGACGACTGGCACATTCAGAACTGCGATCTGGAATCGCCCCTTGGCATTGGAAATCCTCTGTTCTGGCAATCCATTCAGATGATGTCAATAGCGTGGCGTTCAGCCCGGATGGAAAAACTCTCGCATCCGGGTCTTCTGATGATACGGTGCGGCTGTGGGATGCGGAAACCGGCAGGAAACTGACCACATTCACCGGGCATTCATCTTCTGTTTTCAGTATGTCGTTCAGCCCGGACGGCACGCGCATCGCTTCCGGATCAGAGGATAATATGGTGCGGCTGTGGGATGTGGAAACCGGCAGGGAACTGACCAGATTCACCGGGCATTCATCTTCTGTTTTCAGTGTGTCGTTCAGCCCGGACGGCACGCGCATCGCTTCCGGCTCAGATGATAATACGGTGCGGTTGTGGAAACTCGATTTGCTCAATTATTATCTGAAACATGGCGAAGATTCTCCCCTGTTTCAGAAAATCTGCGAGGTTTCCTTTGCGGTGTTTCCGTATCGTTTGGAGGGCATTACGCTGGTCAAAGGGCACCGACGTTACCTCCCGCTTCGTGGCAAATTTCATCCCTGGCAGGTGCTTGCCTATCCCCGACCTGCCCGCAAAGACCCGGTGGAGTGGATGATTGAGAATTTGCCGGAGGAGGATTGATCTACACGGATTGTGTGTAAGAAAGGATTACGGGTTCTCTGTCAGCAAAGCCTCGGAATAAATTCCGAGGCTGAAAGCGAAAGTCGGCTGAAGCCGACTGGCACCACAGTGCGCTTCAGCGTACTTGAGCTGTCAGCCGG
>JAOZLU010000200.1:2904-7490 GCA_029934695.1 Desulfobacterales bacterium
GTACTTGAGCTGTCAGCCGGGGGATTTATCCCTCGGCTTTGCCGAGAGCCGGGAATCCTTTCTTAACCATAATCCGTGCAGATGTTGCCCGTAAAATCATAACAAATATTAGGAGGAAAAATATGATAGCACATGAATTTTCAACCTGCATCGGATCCGATGGCAGACCGATCATTCCGGTGCCTGTGAAAAACATGCCCGTGGGAAGTCCGGTGCGTGTCATCGTTCTGACAGATGAGAAATATCTTCCTGCCCAGACACAGGGGGACAGCCTGTCCGCACTGGAGAATGTGATCAGGGAAATAAAAAACTCGCATCAGAACCCGGAAAACATCTACCCCGCGAGCGGACTTCTGGCCGAACATCTGAAAATCTCTGACAGGGAAGCCGATCCGTGTTTCAGCCCTGCCGAATGGAACCGGGAATGGGACAGGATCGAAGCCGAAATGAAGGCTGAGGAGCTTGCCGAGCAGAGAACTGAGGGAGAACTGCCATGACTGAGTATCTGCTGGACACAAACCATATTTCGCCGATTGTCACAGTGGGGCATCCGCTCCGGGAAAGAATACAGACCCGGATCCGGCAGGGAGACACATTTTCAATTGCTGTTCCCGCTCTCAGTGAATTTTTGTACGGTATCAGCGTAATTCCCCGTGCCAAAAGGAATCTGAGAGAATGGAACCGCCTCAGGCGGGATTTCAGGTATTACTGCGTTGATCAGACCGATGCGGAACAGTCTGCGAAACTCAGAGTGGCGCTCCGTCAGCGTGGCTGGCAGTTGGCAATCATTGATGCCATGATTGCCGTTATCGCACTGCGAAACAATCTGATCCTGCTGACAACAGACAAAGATTTCAGCATTATTTCAGATATCCGGCAGGAAAATTGGCGTGACTCGGTAAGCTGAAGCAAAGCCTATGAATAATTCCGAGGCTGAAAGCGAAAGTCGGCTGAAGCCGGCTGTCACCGCAGTGCGCTTCAGCTTTCAGCCGGGGGATTTATCCCTCGGCTTTGTTGCATGGATTGGTGATTGGCAGGGATTACGGGTTCTCCGAGAGCCGGAAATCTTTTCTTAACCACAATCCGTGCAGATGCCCCCGGCCTGCCCGCAAAGACCCGGTGGAGTGGATGCCTGATAATCTTGCCCTGATTTACAAGCTCAGAGGATTCCCATGATTTCGGCCAGACCTGAATCATGGTTCATCCATACGGATTGACAATAAAAGGATTTCTCGTGTAATCACAGAGAAATTACGAAAAACAGAGGAGAATACTGACATGGAAAAGATACAGATCAGCTTTGATGAAAAACTTCTTTCAGAAATTGACTGCTTTCTCGGCAACCCGTGTGTCACGTTCTGAGATCATAAACGATGCGGTCAGACGATGGCTGAAAGAAAGGGAGGCAATGTCTTTCGAGGCGGAATGGATTGAGAAACTGAGACAGCATCCCGATGATCCGGAGGATGCGGAAATATGGATGCAGGCTCAGGCATGGAGTGAGAAATGAACCGGGGTGATATACAGATGGTGAATACAGGAAGGATTAACCTGACAGTGCCAGCGTTGTCTCAGAAATGATAAGAGCCTTTCCCAATGAGCAGGTGACAGGCTGGGTGGAAAGCAGAGATGAAAAAATATTGTTTCTGAGTGTGCTGACTCTGGGCGAAATTTATAAAGGGATCAGCAAGCTTTCCGAGTCCAAAAAGAAAAGTGACATCAGATTATGGAAAACGATCTGCACCGGAGATTTGAAAAAAGAATACTGGAGATTGGCAGTGGAAGTGACTCTGGATGAACTATAAACTTAAATTTCTGCCAAGTGCTTTGAAAGAATGGAAAAAACTGGACAAATTCATAAAAAATCAGTTTAAAAAGGTATTCTGATTAAAGGATGAAAGAGTGACCGGAATGTATGCCGCACATCCTGCGATTTTGCATTCTTAACGTGAACTGATTTTAAGGAGGCGCATGAAAAGAGAATTTTTTGTTTTTATTGAAAAGGATGAAGACGGATTTTTTGTCGGTGAAGTACCGCAAATTCGGGCTTGTTATGCTCAGGGGCGGACATTGGACGAACTAATGGAAAATATCACCGAGGTCATTGAAATGTGTATTGAGGAAGAACACGACATGAGCATTCACTCTGCTTTTGTCGGAGTTCAAAAGGTGTTGATAGATGACAAGACTGCGTATGCTTAAGGCGGACGAGATCATTTCAGCCCTGCGGAAAGCCGGTTTTTTTCCGATCAGACAAAAAGGAAGCCATGTCCGACTTAGACATGGTGACGGGCAGCTAGTGACAGTTCCGTGTCATTCGGGGCAGGATATCGGGCGTGGACTGCTCAGAAAAATATTGCGTGATGCTGAAATGAATCAGGACGATCTGCTGAAACTGCTTGGCTGAGTAATAAATCAGAAGCCTAATTCCGAGGCTGAAAGCGAAATTCGGCTGAAGCCGGCTGTCACAGTGTGCTTCAGCGTACTTGAGCTGTCAGCCGGGGGGATTTCCCGACCTGCCCACAAAGACCCGGTGGATGATTGAAAATCTGCCGGAGGAATACAAGAAGGATTAACTTGACAGTACCACAGGGTTTTTGTATAAGGACAGAGATTCATAATGAAAAAATTGTCATATAGGAAAAAATTATGCAGACCATTCAGTTTGAAGATGAGCAGAGAGTTTATCTTGTTGAAAATGCGATTACAAGGGAATGCTGCCTGATTCAGAGCGGAATCGGGATCACCCAGCGGAATCTTGAATCTTTTGGGACAAAGTACCGGATGACCTCGGAGGAGTTTTACAAGAAATATCAGAAAGGTGAGGCAGATGATGACCTGGAAATCATGCACTCGGCAAGCTGACCGGCGACTACCAAAGACTCAGCGGAGTGGATGATTGAGAATTTGCCGGAGGAGGATTGATCTACATGGATTAGCGATTCAAGTTGTTGCATGCTCACGCTCCTTTATAAATCGAAACCTGCCTATATGGCCCACCCTATGGCAACCACCGTCACACTGACCCCGTCAATGGTCTGTCCGCCGGACAGCTGCCCCAGTATTTCCTCATCCTCGGTGGGCACAAACAGGGCAACGGTCACCGAGTCCATGTTCAGTCTCCCGGCATACTCCGCGGCCTGTTTCCGGGATTTCCTGACCTCTGATGCGTCCACAAAGCTTTTCACCTCTATGATACCCCGTTGCTCACCGCGGCGCAGATGCAGGTCAACCCTCCCGTTTCCGGTGGGAAATTCCGGGCTGACAATACAGCGCCGTCCCACAGCGGACCGGAGCCAGGCATAAAGATGAAAATGTCCCACAGCTTCAGTATAGTGAATATCTGCTCTCCGGGGCTGGCCCTTCCATGGATTCAGTCCCTTTGCCCTGAGACGCTTCAGGTAATCCTTATAACGCCGGAGCAGTGCCGGAAGATTCAGCGAATCCCCGCCGAACACATCCTCCAGCTCATCCAGGATTTCCAGGGCCAGGATGGGGAGGCGGTCCCCCATAAGGTCATACGTCAGGGCATTGTACAGACGTTCCTGGACAAACGGGGATGAGAAGCGGCAGATATCGGCATGTTCGCCTTTGTCGTCCGCAGAGGTCTCCGTGTCTATGATTCCGTTCAGATAGAGATAGTTGCACCACTCCGCATCAATGTTGAACGGAATGTCCGAACTGGCAAAAAGTTCCATGACATAAGGCTGATATTTCTCGCTCCTGGCCTTTTTCACCAGGTTCAGCACGGTGTTGTTCCACTCCCGCCTCAGCGCGCTGCCGTAAGCCCGTTTCCAGATAAGAAGATCAATGGTTTTCCCCTCTCCCGGGTTGAATTTCTCGGTGAGAAGTTCCCCGAACCAGCACACCAGTCCGGGCTGGCCCCTGGTCGCCTCATACACTTTGTCAACGACTTCTTGGAGAATTTTCTGCCCGCTCTCCCCGGCATACTGTCGGAACAGCTCTCCCACCTCATCCGGGGTGAAGTTGGGGACCTGGAGGGAACGCTGGACATTGAAGGGGGATCCCCTCTCACTCTCCACCCCGAGCACAGCCCGGACGCCGATCAGGGCCAGTCCGTGCAGGAGATACTCGTCCCGCTTCAGGTACATGTCCCTGAACAGCGTCACGAGACGGTCAATGACTTTCGGGGGCAGGCTGTCGAACTCGTCAATAAAGAGGATTACCGGGCGGTCGAACAGTCCTCCGTTTTTACTGAAGAAGGCTTTCCACTCATCCCAGTCTTCGGGAGCTTCGGGTTTTATCTGGAAGGTTTCTTTCATCAGAAAGGGGATTTTGGGCAGCATGGCATCTTCTGTGTCACCTTCTCTGAAAACCGTTCCCTGCATGGACATGGAACCGATAATGAACCTGTCTTTGTGCTGTTTTTCAATTTCCTCCCTCACCTGCCATAAGAGCCAGGTCTTGCCGGCCTGTCTCGGTGCCCACATAGTGAAAAAGTGACCGCCTTTTTCCGGGTCATCTGTGAGATTCTTAAAACACTTCTCTCTCAGTTCCCTGCGTTCAACACAGAAATGTCTTTCGGAGTCAACCGGTCCGTAAGAATAAAAACGACGCATGATATT
>JAOZLU010000200.1:7590-10831 GCA_029934695.1 Desulfobacterales bacterium
GTCCGAAAAATCAAAGACGACCTTTGGCACTCCTGACTCATCAGGCTGAAGCTTTAACCGGGTGGAAAACGCATTCCCTTTTTTTGAAATGAACCCGAAAAGGATATCGGTTATGCCTTGTTGAAGGATTTGTATCGCATTCTTTTGGGTAATCTCCCTTTGGGAAATGGTTTTCCAGATAGTGAACTTGCAGCCGCCATCATTTTCCCGCCAGTTGGCGCAGCCGTAAGCCTTTGGTCCCTCAACCACGTCACCGCCGCATACCGGGCATTTCCCTATGGTGACCCTGTCAGGAAAATCAAACTCCGCTTTCCAGTCCCCACCTCTCTGAACCAGTTTGATGCGGGTGGAAAAGGGCTTGTCATCTTTTGAAAGAAAATCATCAAACGGACCGGCCTCTCCCCTGCAAAGAAGCTGCACCGCGATCTGAGGGGTGATCTCTTTGCGGGCCATGTTTTTCCATACGGTAAACCGGCACCCGCCATCCTCTGTTTTCCAATTGGCGCACCCGTACCCTTTTGGCCCTTCAGCCACCTCACCACCACATGCCGGACATTCCCCCAGCGCATTCTCACTCAGATTTTGCGGGCTGTCACTGATCTCAGGCGGTCCCACCTGCCATTTATTCTCCTGTTCAACCAGTCTGATAATAGCTGGAAATTCCTCTCCGTCTTCTGAAACAAATCCGTTCAGCGGGCCGACCTGTTTTTTGGCAAGAAGCGTTGAAATGATGGGGGGCGTAATGATCCTTCCGGCAATACGACTGCGGATGACAAAGCGGCATGCCCCGTCCTCTTTTTTCCAGTTGGAACAGCCATAGTCTTTTTTTCCCTTGATAATCTCACCGCCGCAGTTGGGACACTTTCCGAATCCAGCGTTCGGTGTCTCAAATCTGGCATCGGGATTTTTAAATTCTGTCACTGTTTCTTCCACAATATTTTTTATTCCTTCCAAAAATTTTTTATCCGAGCCTTTCCCCCGGGATATCTCATTCAGTTGCATTTCCCAGCGGGCTGTCTCTTCGGGGGATGCCAGGATTTTAGCGATATTGAACTGCCTCAGCGTCTCAATGAGGCGGCAGCCTTTGTCAGTGGCGATAATATGTTTTTTCTTTCGTTCCATATATCGTCTGGTTAGAAGCGTCTCAATGATCTGAGCGCGGGTCGCCTGGGTTCCAAGGCCCACATCGCCTCTGTAAATCTTTTTCAGTTCATCCTCTGCCACATACCTCCCCGGATTGGTCATATCTTTTAAAAGAAGGGCCTCAGAATACTCCGGCGGGGGAAAGGTTTTCTTTTTTTCGATCTTGGTATCTGCAACGTATGCAGCGTCTCCCTTCTTGAGCGGAGGAAGATATTCCTCACTCTCCTCTCCTTTCTTCCCTCTGACCTCTGCCCCCTTTCCCCTGTCTTCTGCTTCATAGACCACCTGCCACCCCGGTCTGAGTATGACTTTTCCTTTGGTGCGAAATTTCTCCTTTTCAACTTGGGTCAGGATTTCTGTCTGTTCGTATTCACAATCCGGATGAAAGGCCGCAGCAAACCGTTTCAGCACCAAATCATAAATTTTCATTTCATCCGGGCCTGCGCTTTTCGGGAGCGGCGCAAGAGGAATGAGGGCATGGTGGTCGGTCAGTTTGGCATCATTGAACACGCGTTTGTTGGATTTCCGAATCAGTTTCAGGTCAACGCCGGCAAAAGGTTTCGGGAATGACTGTGAAAGTTTCTTCACAATACCCTGAATCATGCTGACATTTTTCGAGCCTAAGACCTTGGAGTCAGTACGCGGATAGGAAAGACATTTTTTGTTCTCATAAAGTCCCTGTGCAATATTGAGGGTCTGTTCCGCAGAAAGTCCGAACTTTTTGTTTGCTTCCTGCTGGAGATCGGTCAATGAATAAAGGGGGGGCGGAGGCTGTTTCTTTTTCTGCTTTTTCACAGACAGGACAGTGCCTGTCTGTTCAGCAATTTTTTCCTGCAGCCGGACGGCCTCTTTTTCAGTATTGAGGCGAGTCTGATCCGCTTTGAACCAGGCGCCCCACCAGTTCCCCTTGTCATTGGAAAAAAAGGCTCGCAGCAGCCAGTAGGGTTTTGGCTTGAAATTTTCCCGCTCCCTCCGGCGGTCCACCAGAAGCGACAGCACCGCTGTCTGAACCCTTCCCACAGTGAACAGGCCATTCATCCGGATGGTGGCTGCCCGGGAACCGTTCATGCCCACGAGCCAGTCGGCAATCTGACGGCACTGCCCGGCTTTCCACAGGCGATCATATTCCGAAGCCGGCTTCAGGGCTGCTATTCCTTCCCTGACCACCTGGGGAGTCAGGGCCTGACTTGTCCAAAATCGCTCCAGGGTCTTATCGTCTTTGACATCTGAAAATAAAAGAATCGTCCGGGCAATCACCTCGCCTTCACGTCCGGCATCGGTGGCGATCACGATTTTGTCAATGGGCGTTTTGGTCAGCAGCCTTTTAATGACTCCAAGCTGCTTTTCTGTCCTCGGAATCGGTTTGTACTTAAATTGCTCAGGAATAATCGGCAGTTCTCCAAGATTCCATCTTTTCCATCTGGCATCATAATCCTCAGGCTCAAGCAGTTCCACAAGATGCCCGACAGCCCAGGTGATGATATAGTCGTCGCCTTCCAGATAGCCATCTCTCTGTCCCCTGACATTAAGGGCACTGGCAAAATCTCTGGCAACCGAAGGTTTTTCTGTGAGGATGAGTGTTTTCAAAAGTTCTGTCCCCAAAATATGATCAGTGAATACTTTGAAGTTTTCACTGACGAGTTTATAAATAATTCAAAGATTGCCGGGCGGGGTTTGCAACCCCGTCCGAAACTTCTGCTGCCGGGATCCATTTGCAATGCCGGACGGCCCCCGATTGCCGGACGGGGTTTGCAACCCCGTCCGAAACTTCTGCTGCCGGGATTGACAAAAAATTGCGGACGGGGTTGCAAACCCCGTCCGGCAGAGGGTTTCCACAATACGCTTGGAAGGATGATTGTGATTCTGATTTTCAGGCGGAACGGCCCATGTGCGTGAGAACTTGTCCGTTCCCAGCCTTTTTAAAAGAACATTCTCAGATGCCAGCGGCAAAACCTCCAGATCATATTCTCGGAATGTCAAAAAAATATGATATGTCATAATTTTGTCATCATGTCAACAGAAAATTTTACGGAACAGAATGAGGATTGTCCGGAGTGCAAAAATTAAGCGAAGCGTTTTTTTGCACCACACACCTCCG
>JAOZLU010000794.1 GCA_029934695.1 Desulfobacterales bacterium
TGCCCGGGTGTTCATACGATTTTGCTTCCAAGGTTCTCATCTGATGACCTCCATCATAATACGTCAGCTCCCCCAATCCTCTGTCTTGTCCCTTCGACAAGCTCAAGGCAAGCAACCGGCTTCCACAGCTTTCGTGTGTTTCATGCTCGGCAAATTTGGAAATTTGCCCTGCACATGCAACGCAATCTTGCAAATTGCACCTGGCAGATTGGAAATTTGCCCTACACAATTCTCACTTTCGCAAAAATACGCCACATCAGCTGGACAAACCGTTCTGCAAGGCTGATGGTTTCCGTGTGTATCCGAACAAAACACGGGGTTCCGTGGCGAAGATAGCCAGGGGAACGGGCAATGTCAAAGAAAATCGGATATTGGGGATTCTTGGGCTGCAATGTACGCTGCTCTTCCACAGAAGAGTATCCGGAACGGGGTCTTCTCTTGGGCATCATGCCGCCCATCCCTCCGCCTCCGGCATCGGAAGCCGAAGTCATTATCGGTCCGTCAGCGTAGTCAAACAATGAGTTGTTCGGAAAATCTGTCGCTGGGAAATCAAGCATTTCCCGGAATTTTCCTTCTATGATCCCTGCCTCCAAGTCCGGGATAATCACCTGCGGACTCGCGATGGCATCCTCATTTCCTTTCAGTTTGAGATAGAGCTTTTCAGGAACATAAGCCCAAACCTCGGAGAAACGGTCATCGGCCACTGTGAGCACATAACTTCTTTTGGAGACATAAGCCCCTTTGCCCAAGGTCTTATTCACATTCATAATCTGACCGGAAATCGGGGAACGGATTTCCAGCTGAATCAGTGACTGGCGAAGTTTGTCCCCGGCAGCCGTCAGACGCTGCTGTTCTGCGAAAAGCCATTTCCTGTAACCGCCCTCTGCTCCTCCGGCTGGCATGTTTTTGAGAGAGGCTTTTACCTGAGCCAGGGAATACTGTACTCTTTTCAGTTCCTGATCCGTGTTGTCATCCTGGATTCGCATAAGAATATCCCCCTTCTCCACAGCAGCCCCTTTCCGGGGCAGTTCCGTAACAACCCGGCCGCGGCCCGGGGTCTCCAGTTCGGCGATATCCCGGAAAAGAAAGAACGCAGGAATCATCTCAGATTTCGGCATGGGCATAAACACATATCCGACAGAAAGTACCAGAATGACTACCCTGACAACTATCCCCAGCCTTGAACCCCAGTGTTTATGATTTTCTTTTTGAAACGGATAGGAGCTTGTCTCAATGATAGGCCCTGCAAAATATATCAGAAAGGTTATCAGACCGCCCCATATAGCAACCATCTCATCTACCATAACGTACATCATATACGATATACTTCCCACAACGATGGCAAAATAGAGATTGCAGCCAAGTCCGAAAACAGCCATGAACTTTTCCCAGGGATTCTCCTCGGGCTTGGGTCCCTTCCAACCCACAAGAAGCTTGTAGTAGTAATGCTTGAATATCAGTGTGGAACGGGACCGCAGATTGCTTATACCGAGATAGTCCGCGAGCACATAATATCCGTCAAAGCGCATAAACGGGCTGATGTTCATCAGGAGGGTGGAAATAATTGCCGCACCGGACGTGTAAAACATGACGCTGCGCAGGATACCATCCGGCAGAACAGACCAGAAGAAAAGCGCGAGCGCACCCACATACAGCTCCACCAGAACGCCGGCGGCACCGATAATCAGCCGTCCTTTTTTGGATGGGAGTTTCCATCCCTCAGACGCGTCGGTGTAGAGCATCGGCATTAACATCATAAAATAAATGCCCATGCGCCGCACATAAATGCCCTGGCTTTTGGCAGCCAGCGCATGGCCGAACTCATGCATGACTTTCAGCCCAAGCAGACAGAGCATAAAAGTCAGCACGCCTTTGAAGGTAAAAAGATAGTTCGTTGTGTGTATATACAGTTCCCACTGCTGCAACACGGAAATCAGGCCCATCAGCCCCAATACGCCATACGCATACAAAAAAGGTTTGGACCACAACGGGCTGACCCAGGGATATATGGCGTTGAGGAAAGCATCCGGCCGCGCCAGAGGAACCCGGAAAAACATGATGTTGACCTTGGGCCTCCAACTTTCTGTCTCTTCCCCTTTGTTTTTCTCTTCTAATTGCTTGGCCTTTTCCGACTTTTGCTTCAGACCTGCCATTTCCCTGCTGAACTGTATCCATTTCCAAAGAAGCTGAAAGATTTTTTTGGGCAACCAGAAGATTAACTTGATGATTACCAAGGGGATCAGGAGTATCTTTTTGAAGATTCCCTTTTCCGGTTCCGGTTCCTCTTCAGATGGTTCGGGTTCAGGTTCGGGCGGAGGCGTGTCAAAATCCGCATCTTCAGGAAGAATTGCCAGTCTTTCCCGTTGCAGCATGTTGGCAAAAAAGATGACATCCTTGACGCTGGGCCGAAGGGAAGTTGTTTTCATCAGCTTGTCCACAGCCTCTTTCAGGCTCTTTTCCGTTACCATGCAGAGAAAGAGCTTGGCTTCAGCCCCCCCTATCTCAAAATGATATCCCCGGACAGGATCATCTATAATATAAGTGACGTTTCCCCTTTCATCCGGCGCACCCTTATGAAGCATCAGGTCCGGACGAAGCCCCATCCAAGGAAAACGCACCCCTTTTTCAAACGCCTCTCTTACCTGATCATCCTTTGAAGAAGGGGACCCGCCTTTTTTGGGTTGAATCTGACCTAACTGCATCTGTTTATCCTCTGAATTTGAATGGTTAATG
>JAOZLU010000795.1 GCA_029934695.1 Desulfobacterales bacterium
TTGATGTTTGATGTTTGATGTTTGATGTTTGATGCTGGATGTTTGATGTTTGATGCTGGATGTTTGATGCTTGATGCTGGATGCTTGATTCCAGTTTCCAGTTTTCACCTCAATCTGCCTCGGTTTTTTCCCGGATAGAAAGATTCTCCGCATTTCTTTGTATGCGGTTTCCAGATTTCTGACAAATCGGGGGGTGTCAAAGAGGGGTTTTGTTGTTCGATATTTGGCGAGTCGGCGGCGGATGGCCTGCACTTCACCCGGACTTTCTGCGAGCCAGACGGCAAGGTCTTCATATTCTTCCAATGTATGGGCGATAAGTTCAGACAGACCCACGGCGGTCAGGCTGCTTGAAGCCATGCGGGAGACAAAATGCCCGCCTTGCAGGGTGATCACGGGAACGCCCATACGCAGGGCATGGCTGGTTGTGGCACCTCCGTTGTAAATCCGGGTGTCTAATGCCAGATCCGCAAGTTTCAGACGGGCCAGGTGCTTATCCAGAGGAACTTTTTCCGCGAAAATTAGTCTTTCAGGATTCACGCCCCTTGTTTCAGCTTCCCGGCGCAGATTCTTTTCAACGATTTTACTCTTACGATACAACCACAAAACGCTTCCGGGAACTTGGTGAAGAATTTTCATCCAGATATTGAACATTACCGGCTCAATCTTATAAGGCTCGTTAAAAGAGCAAAAGACAAATCCGTGTTCAGGCAGACCGAATTCCTCTCTTTTGCAGAAGGGAATTTCCATGTTCACATTGCTGTTCATCTGATAGCAATGGGGCATATATGCAAACTTCTCGCTATAATAAGGCGCGTGTTTCCGGGGAGTGACGATTTTGTCCGTGATGATATAATCCAGAAACTCGGCGCCCGTGCTTCCCAAAAAACCAAGATAGCTGACCTGAACAGGAGCTGGCCGGAGCGCGGGGATATCTAATCGCCCGCCCTCAGTATGACCTGTCAGATCAACAAGGATATCAATATGGTCTTTATATATACGCTTTGCCGCGTTCCCATGACTCATTTCCCTGATATCAATGAAGCAGTTGCACTCCTTTTCAATTCGTTTCCTGTAATAACTTCCGTCGTCTTCTCCGTAAGAATAGCAGAAAATATCAAATTCATCCCGGTTATGAAGTCGGTATAAATCCACCGTGAGATGCGCTGCCGGATGACTGCAGAAATCATGGGAAAGATAGCCGATCCTGATTTTTGAGGAACCGGATTTCCTGTCTTTATGAGAAAACTGAATCCCCGCGTTCGAGACACGCCTGACGATATCATCGCTCCATGACTTTGCCACGGCAAGATTGCGGCGCGGATCAGCATATCTCATCAGGTTCGCCAGGGGCATTTCAGGCGTTCTTATGCCCTTGTCCAAGTCTTCCTGTGTCAGCTCGTCAACAATGGCCCCTGCCTCTTCAATATCCTGCCATCGGCATGTTTGCTGAAACATGGCAAGGAGATGGCTGTGGGCATGGGGATCATCAGGGCTTAATTCCAAAGCTCTCTCATAACAGGCGATTGCCTCGTCAAACTTTCCCTGGTATTGCAGCGCATCTCCCATATTGATATATGTATCGGGAATGTCCGGCTCCAGTTCCAGTGTCTTCTGATAGCATGACACCGCGTCGTCAAACTTGCCCTGTCGCTGAAAAGCAAGTCCCATATTGTTATAAGTCTTCTCGTCATCAGGGTTTAACTGCACAGCCTTCTGGTAAGACAAAATTGCTTCATTAAAATTCCCCTGCTCCTGGAGCGCGTTTCCAATATTATGATACGCCTCAGCAAAATCCGGCTTTAATTCAACTGCTTTCTGATAACACGCTATGGCCTGGTCCGGCCTGTTCAAAGCGTTGTAAGCAGCCCCGAGGTTGCTGTGACAGATCGGGTTGTCAGGGGAATTCTGAATGGCCCTGTTCATCCGATCCGCAGCCACGTCATGTCTGCCGCTCTGGAGGGCAATGATGCCTGAGAGGTGTAATGCATCCGGATGATTTGGGTGAATCTCAAGTATTTTTTTATAAATCGCTTCAGCTTCCCGGAATTGTCCAGCTTGATGACAGCGGACGGCTTTTTCTATTTTTTTGGCAATATCAAAATCAATCATTTTCTTCTTTTCCTGAATTCATCACTTTTCATAAATTTTTTCTGATTATAACGGATACAATTTCAAGCCGATATCTCACATAAAGGCACAGAGAGCACAGAGAAAAGGCCCGGAGGATGAAAGCGGGCACATAAAAGTCTGTGTCCGGCTTCCGGGCAGGACCTGCCGGTGTTCGGCTCAGTAATTTCAGCAGGCTGCATCCGTTATAATCAGAATCTTTTTCTGATTATATCACCCAGATTAATTTTACAACCCTTTTATTCGACGACCACAAAATCAGTCAGAACCAGTGATATTGGGGGAATCGTTCCCTGATTGTCCCGTAGGGACTTATGAAAATAGCCTGGCAATTGACAAACATAATCTGTCCAGTCTTGTAGGGGCGACTGAAAAACATTTCTGGCTCTAAGGGTTTTTGTGGTTTCTGACACGGACTGAACCGCTGATGAATGCAGACGGCCTGCAACGAAAGAATGCTTGACTTCTTCGTCTGATTCGTCTAACAAAGGCTTTTATGACTGGATGCACTTTTTGGAACCCTTCGGCAGGCTCAGGGGCCGGGGAGGACCAGAAAACTTCATATTTGAAAGGAGGGAACGGGATATGAAAAAACGGATATTGTA
>JAOZLU010000201.1 GCA_029934695.1 Desulfobacterales bacterium
TTTGTTATTTGTTTTTTGTTATATGGGGGCATAGCTCAGTTTTGGTTAGAGCGCTGGCCTGTCAAGCCAGAGGTCGCGAGTTCAAGTCTCGTTGTCCCCGCCATTTTAAAAAAAATAAAGGATTCAGGCAGACTGCCTGAATCCTTTTTTATTTTGTGCTGTAAAACAATTTTGCAAATTGTTTTGTGCTGTAAAATAATTTTGCAAATTGTTTTGTGGTCTGTAAAACAATTTTGCAAATTGTTTTGTGCTGTGAAACAATTTTTCAAATTGTTTTGTGCAAATTGTTTTTTTGGACCAAATAAGTTTTGACAAGTGCTATATAAGGGAACTTGTCAAAACTTATTTGGTCTCCCATAATGACAACTCAAATAAGGCATTCAAAATGGCTGAACACAACTGTAAAAAATGCTCTTTCAGGGCAAAATATGACAACAACCCAAAGTCTTTTTTGGGCCGGTTATGGAAATGGCACATTAAATGGTGTCCCGGATGGAAAGGATATATGACATCTCTTTCCGGCGAGGAAAGAACTGTCTTGGCAGAAAAGTATGATCTGCAAAAATACAGATAAATCCGGAATTGGGCCCGAGCGGGGCTTCTGGCTGCTCCTGCCGGATTGCCAAATCCGGCATTAATCCTGATTCCGGGCACAAAAACTACAGGGAAAACGGATAAGAAAAGGAAGAACTCTTCCGCCTGGAAACGCATTTTCTGAGGCTCCGGCATTAATCCTGTCGTTTTCTGATCCGGGCACAAAAACTACAGGGAAAACGGATATGTCGCAAAATCTCCGTTTTCTTCCAGACATTCCCCAGTACTCTTCCAATCTTCGGCTTTCCGAAAGGATGAATCTGATTCAGAAACCGAATATCATTTTTATCAGATGAAAGTGTAAACCAACAAATGAAGGATGCCTTTCATAATATCCGAAAAAAGGACTCTTTTCCGTTTATCATTTTATTTATAATAAAAAAACAAATGGTTAGAAATAAAAAATCATCTGTTTTGTTGTTCCAAAGTGTATATGTTAAGAATATCTCAGAAATGAAGTTCCGTCAGATGCAGATGGAAAAATGGTCTGTCCCCACAGAAGCATCCCGGAATTATACAGAAACTGTATAACACCCCAAACAGGGTGTTATGCAGACAATGATAATCGTGAAAAACAGTCTGTCAGCCATGCTGAAAAAATCGTCTTTTTCAGAAAGTCCTGATGAAAAGACTTGACAGCACATTTTATCCATGTCATATCTTTCTATAAATATGAAATGGCAGACTGGAATTTTCTGGTATGCCGTAATGAATATTGTACAGTTGAGGTTGGAAAAAGAAATTTCTGCAAGGAACACTCCGTCAATATCACCGATTCAGGATAGAATTAACGGTCTGATAAGACAGTCATTTGATTCTCTGATGAGAAGTCGGGAAATTTCAGAATTGTTGGGAACAAAGACTGACACTGTTAATCTGGAAGGGTTCGCTGAAATCCCGCCGCCGCTGAACTCAATCGTTAGCCACCTTTCGATCGAAACAATATTTCAGAAGCGATTAGGAAAGTGTTGATAAAAAGAGGATTAACTCCGAAATAGGAGCCGATTAAAATAATGAGCATTTGGTGCATTATGATAGCATATTAAATGAAATTTTAAAATTTATGTAGAAAGATTAAGAAAACATGAAAATAAATCATCTTACAGTTCAGAATTATAAAAGGTTCTTACAATCCAAAACCTTCTCATTCATAGATTCAGATGGATTCGTAAACGAAAAAACATTGATTGTTGGTAATAATGGAACTGGTAAAACTTCTATTTTACAAGCAATCGTAATATTATTAGCGTATGCTGTCAGAGAAAAATTCAATCCTAAAAAATTAGACTGGCCAGGATTTGAATACAGACATTTGCAGACTGGTCGCCTTCCGCTTAAAATAGAAGCTGAAATAGTATTCGATGATGATGAAATACAAGCAACTCAGGAATATGCGAATCGCCTCAAAGAAATTGGGGTAAAGCGATTGGGATCGCCTGCATCAAGTAAAAACGTGAAACTTTTTTTTGATTATCAAGAAAACAAACCTGTTGCGAGAGCTTCGAAAGAAGTTTTTTATCAATTACATGGCTATCAATATGCAAAACGATTAGCTAGTTTAACCCCTCAAAAGAATTTGCTTTTTGAAAAAGTTGGAAATATCTATTGGTACACAGAACAACGAAATTCACATAATATCACAAACCTGTTGGATAACAAACCTTCTCGCTTAGATGATATTAGGAATTTTTTGGCAAGTGCTTACAATTATCATTCTATGGTTCAGCAAAAGAAACGAACAATAAAAGAAGGTGAATTTGATTTTTACGGTAATCTTGAGAAACTTTATAAGGTGGTCTTTCCTAATAGAAGCTTTGTAGGCCCTTCCCCTCGTTTTGATATATATGAAGAAGCAAAGGCTCCTGACTTCTTTTTATACGATGGATATTCTCAATATGAAATATCTGGAATGTCTGCGGGGGAAAGAGCTGCCTTTCCGATACTAATGGATTTTACTCGTTGGAATATTAATAACTCAATAATTATTATTGATGAACTGGAATTACATCTTCATCCTCCGTTACAGCAAATGCTTGTAAGGGCTTTATTAAAAATAGGGCAGAATAATCAATTCATTTTTACAAGTCACTCAAGTGCTGTAAGTTCAATGTTTAATGACAGTGAAAATCAAATAATATGGTTGCCAAATGAATAAAATTATAAGAATCTATTGTGAAGGTGGAAGTGGAAGCCACGATTACGATATATTATCCAAAATAATAGAAGTCCCCGTTCATGTTAATGTTGAAATCAAGCCTATCGGCAGTGTCAGAGGAGCAGGAGCTATCATTCAGGACAGAGAATTGATTGGGCCTGTCCGATCTGATTTCAAATTTTTTTTTCGAGATAGAGACTTCGATAGACCCATTCCCCAAAATGTTACATTGGAGAGGGATAACAATAGGAAATATTGGTATTATTCATATCGAAATACAATTGAGAATTATCTTTTTAACATTTCAGTGTTTTTCTCTTTTTTAAAGGACAACAATTTGTGTGATAAATATTCTCTCCCCTCTGAAGACGCTGTTAAAAGTAAGTTTATTGAAGCAGCAGAAAGAATAAAACATTATCAGGCTGTAAGGCATGCAATGGGTAAAATGCGAACAGGAGACACGAATTTTGGCACACGATGGACTGAAAAGAGTGGAAAACTACCAGAAAATTTGGACGAAGAGTATTGTAAAAATAAAGCATGGGATAGAATAGAGAAGGCAAAATCAATTGCAGATAATTGGACTAAGGAGAATTTCATTAAATGTTACCAGGGCTTCCTTGCTTTATTTGACAAAGGCTTTATGGAAACACTTGACTTTTTTATCTACTTTCAAGGAAAAGATTTTGCGTCTTCTTTGACTTCATTATTATCAGGATTTTCACTCAATCAATATTATAAATTTGCAAAAATACATTTTGATTATAAACAATTTCCTGATTTGGTACAACTTAGGAAATTGATAGAGGATAATTTGTAAAATTCAGCTAACTTTATAGAGATTGAATGGCTAACCATTTAATGAACCGGACAAATAAAATTTTCTGCTTCGCTCCAGGTTTTATTTGCCGGTTATCAAAATGTTATGTGGCTTGAAGTCATCAACAAAATAGGATATACAAAAGATGAATAGAATGAATTTGATAAAAGGTGAAAATATGATTTTCAATGATTTATTTTTAGCGAGCCAATACTTTGGCAAGCTGTTGTGAGCAGAAATGAAATTTTCATCAAAATTTTAAATATTTGAAAATACAGATTTATTTAGTCAGGTTTTAAAAATTTGATAGTCGAGTCTAAATATTTCAAGTTGACACCACAATAACTATGTTTTATTGTTAATTAATATTTCTCTGTAAATCTGATATCAAAGGAAACGTCATTTAACATGTTGCAACAAAAGAATAAGCTTCAAAAATTTTGCCGGCACCTAATTTACCTGGTGGTCATAAGTACTATGATGATTCCTTGGATGCCGTTACAAAAAATCGTTTGCAGTGGCATATCATTTCACTGTCACTCGACGAATGCACCTCAAATCAAATTGAACCCTGTACTCTTTTCCACAGAATTATCGCAACTGACAAACAAAACTCAAAAATGCGACCTTTTGGAGGATCTTTTCCAAAAAGATCCCAATACCACAACTTCATGCTGTTGCAGCACCGATGTTCCTTTGTCAGGATCCAATCCGCCGATAGCCCGAACACCGATACAACGCCTTCAATACATCTCCGTGACACTCCATTCACCTGTTATGGTCGCACCGACTCAACAACCAAAACCAACATTCCAAGATGCTTCCTCGACATTTCAGTCGATTGAGCTTTCAACAGTCGTGTTGACAGCCTGATTTTCCCAATGGTTATTCAAATAAGATGACTGTCATATGAATTCATTCAGGCGCGATTAATCATTCTGCAAATCGTATTCTTCAGTAATCTATTACCACTAGAATTGTTCCCAAATAAGCTTTTTTAGGCTTTAAGACTTGTTTTTACTGAGTCAGTATTTATTTAGGAACAACTCTACTATAGAATTATCGAGACAGAGTAATGTCTGCTTGGAATATCAGTACCCATTATCCTTAACTTTAGGAGGACCTTAATGACTATAAACAATAATTACCTTAAAATTCTTCTTGTGATCCTCACTCTTTTTTTTACTGGACCGCCCTCTCCTGCTGATGCGTCGCTCAAGGAGAAAGACCCATCCAAAGACTCCGGCTTTCTTGCCAGCCAAAAAGCATCGCAGGCCGAAAAATTTCTCTTGATCTATTATTTCGATACAAATACTGATTCTGCTTTTAAAACCAGCTTTGACAAACAGAGCCGGGAACTGAAAAACAAAGCAGACACGATTCGTATCGATGTCAAAAATCCTGACGAATCCTGGTTAGTCGACAAATTCAAGGTATACAATGCCCCATTACCCCTCGTTTTGGTGGTTGCCCCCAATGGAGCGGTTACAGGGTCGTTTATGCAGTCTTTGCCCGAAGACAAACTGAAATCAGCCATAGTCAGCCCAGCCACCCAACAATGCCTGCTTGCCGTTCAGCAACGAAAGCTTGTTTTTGTCTGTTTGCAGGGCAAAACAACTCAAAATAACGACGTAGCGTTGTCTGGCGTACAGCAATTTGCCAAAGACCCTAAATATGGCAAATTCACTGAAATCGTGGTTGTGGACCCTTCAGACAAGAATGAGACGCAGTTGCTCAGTCAATTAAATGCCAATCTGAAAAGTTCCACGGCAACGACAATATTATTGTCTCCCAACGGGCAGACCATTGGCAAGTGGGAGGGTGCGACATCGAAATCCGATATCTTAAAGAGCCTTATGTCAATGAAACGCAGTTGTGGAGATCCCAAATGCAAAGATCCGGTCTGCCCGCTTCCCCCTGCCAAAAAAACAATTAAATAAATGGAGATTCATTAATGACACTCATATCCCTTGTAAAAAAAGAACTTTTTGAACGTAAACAACAGCTTTTCACAAGTTTTTGCACCATCCTGCTTGGAATAACTGCCATTGTTGCCATCAACAGCATCACCCACTCATCTGAAAAAGCGGTAAAAAATGAATTGGAGCGTCTTGGAGCCAATGTCCTCATTTTGCCTAAGGAAGCATCGGTTCAAGATTATTATTCTGCTGATATTGGAACGGGGGAATTACCGGAAGGCTATGTCAAAAAACTGTCAGCGAGTGGTATTCACGGCATGGATAACTTGTCCCCGAAACTCTCCGGAAAAGTGATGATTCAATCCAAAAGCTTTATCCTGACCGGAATTTTGCCCAAAAAGGAAATCAACAGCAAAGCCATCTGGCAGCAGTCCAATATGCTTAATTTCGGATCAGCCCTTTCTTCAGCTACCTGTCCCGATTCAACTATTCCCATCGGTAAAAGCGATGAAGAGCTGCTCTCTCAAAAACGATTCATCGAAAGCCTCAAAAAAAACCAGATTTTCGTTGGTTACGAAGCGGCAGCTGCTTTGGACTTGAAAAAAGGAAGTCAATTGCCGATTAAAGATACAACCTTCGACGTTGTTGCCATTTTACCTCCAACCGGCACAGTTGATGATTCACGCATTTTCGCCCATTTACATACCGTGCAGCAGTTGTGGAACAAACCCGGTAAAATCAATGTCATCGAAGTCATCGGCTGCTGCCAGAAAATATTGGACGGCCTGGTACCTAAAATTAATGCCCTGCTGCCGGACGCCAAAGTGATGACGGTTACCCATGTGGTTGAAACCCAACTCAAAACAAATAAAATGATGACCCATATTTCCTGGGTATTTTTTACCATGATTGTTCTGGTCGGGGGTGCAAGTATCGCCAATTTCATGTACGGCAACGTCAATGAACGCAAAAAGGAGATCGGAACATTAATGGCCATTGGTGCGAATTCCAGATTTATTCTTAAGCTTTTTTTTGCTAAAGCCCTGTTCCTCGGTTTAGCCGGAGGCTTGGGCGGTTTTTTGATTGGAACATTAATGGCCATGGCGTTGGGACCGCATTTGGCAAACATTTCAGTTTACCCCATGCCTGGCCTGCTTGGTGTCGCAATGGCCATTTCGGTCAGTATCTCGTTAATCGCCAGTTTACTGCCTGCACGCCGTGCGGCCAAGATTGATCCAAGTATTGCATTTCGGGAGGTATAAAAAATGATCCAACTGATAGATATAGATGTGGAATACCATTTACGGGGTCAATCTGTTCCAGCCTTGAATCTGGTGAATTTAACTGTCCAGGACGGTGAGTTCTTAGCAATCATAGGCCCGAGCGGCAGCGGTAAAAGCACTTTTTTACAGGTATTGGGTGGAATGCTATCTCCAAAAAAGGGGCAGGTCTTGTTTGATGGAGTATCCCTGTATGAAAAATCATCTGATCAACGCGCTGCATTTCGAAAAACCAACATTGGCTTTGTATTCCAGACGTTCAATCTGATCCCCTTTCTCACAGCCAAACAAAATGTGCAAATGCCCCTTCTGCTTAATCGATATTCCACGGCTAATCAGGAAGAGCGGGCATCCCAACTACTGTCAAGATTAGGGCTTGCTGACCGATTGGAACATAAACCTTCAGAATTGAGCGTCGGCCAGCAACAACGGGTGGCCCTGGCCAGAATGCTCTCCAACGATCCTCCAATCATTATCGCTGATGAACCAACCGGCTCGCTTGATCCGGATACAAGCATTCAGATACTTGACTTTTTAAAGGAACTCAACCAGGAAGGCAGAACCGTTATAATGGTAACCCATGCCCCCGACGCTGCTGAGGCAGCAACCCGGTGCGTCCAATTAGTCGATGGCTGTGTTAATGAAATGAATATCGACAATCAAAGACCAATCACTCTGGCGGCATCAAATATGTAATATGCAGGGCATTCATTGAAGGCTATCTCAAAAAAAATCAATATTGATATGACGAACTTGCACTTTTTGAAAAACTGCTCATAAGGAACTTATTACATAAGGAAGATGGCATATCGAAAACGCCACATAACAAAAAATCCAGCGGACGCAAAAAGCCGCGCCGCTGATTTTGACGTTATGGACCCTTTCTATAATGGTATCTGAGGTAAGACTATGTTAAAACCCAAAAAGAAAATTGCAATTGTCTATGGACATAAGCGTGAAATTTTAGACTTTATCAGAGATAAAATTCTTGAGTATGGCTCTCAAGGCTACCGAGTACAGCCGATAATTTTAACTTCTAAAGAATTACGAATTAAGAAAGGTTTGATTTATCAGACATTCACTGAATTGTTTCAGGATATAGATGCTGCAATTGTATTTATGACAAATGACGATGTGGGTATATCGAAAAAAGAACTTGAAACAATCACAAACTCTGGTCTTACACCGGAAGTTGTGAGCCATTTAAAAGGTCGTGCTAGACAGAATGTAATTTTTGAATTGGGCTACATTGCTGCACGGGTCGGGGAAGGAAACTACAGAGTCTTTGCAGATGAATCTGTTGAGATTCCCAGCGATATTCAAGGAAAATACTTGGAACGAAATTTTGAACAGTCAAATATAGCTGAGATAACAAAAAAACTCATCGAAGAAAATTTGCAAATCCAAAAGAGATCACTTCCGATAGAAGATGATACATACCGCTTGGACTATTCTGACCTCCAGCAAAATAAAGATAGTATGTTAGAATTATTTGAACATGAATATTCGCAGTTTGAAGATGACGGAGATAAATTAATTTACCTATTTGAAAGAATAGTCTTTGATTCGTACTACCAGCGTCCGGAATGGTGGCAGGAAAAGTTTAAAACTCTTTCTTCTGTCAATCCGAAAGTTTCTTTTGGGAAAAACCTTTTGGAAGAAATAACAAGATATATGCGCTCATGGATGCCTCCAGAGACAAAAAATTATAATATGATTTATTCCTGTGCGGGTAAACTCCGAGATTTACTAAATGAAATAGAAAAATATAAACCCATCAATCCTGTAGTAAAAATAGTAAGTTATAACTATTTAGGACTGGCATGCCACAAAATGGGAAAATTAAATAAATTGGAAAAAGATAAAAGACTTGAATATCTGAATTGGTCGAAGGAAGCTCTTGAAACTACTATAGATATCGCTAATACTTTTGATGATCCACTCTTGCCTTTATGGCAGGGGTACGCAACTTTTAATCTGGCAAGAACGCTGAATGAAATTGATAACCTTGAGCCAAATAAGAATATGAAAATCCTATGGAGAGAAGTATTTGCTACAGCAATTGATATAAGAGAAGGGTGGACTAGACAACCTTATTATCTTCCAGTAGAAATTGAAGAAGGGCTTTCTACAGAGTATCTTCATGCAAAGGCAGAGAGGATTAGGAGAGCTAAGATAGATGATCAAAATAATCTGATAGAAGTTTTCCCCTATGAAGTCGATGAGAAATTTATTGACAAAGCAGAACAAGAATACCAAAAATGGGAAAAAGATCCGAAGCAAATCAGAGTACGGTTGGCAAAGAACCTTCACGAATCTTGGGGAATAATAAAAGAGCGCTTTAAGAGGATTTAGATGGAAAAAGAAGAATATGGAAATGAATTTCTTTTAGAGCAATATTTGCAATAACTTATACCCAAAAAGGTAAAGCTCGATGGATATTGGGTGTTTTTTATCTTGAATTTAGCTGTATTTTTAAAAATTGCCCTTAGCACATGGTGCTACTGGTTGAGTTAAACAAACGGCATAACCACAAAATGAAGCGGACGGCGGGGGCTTGAGCTCAGTTGAAGTCTTCGGTTAATCCCCCCGCCGCCGCTTAACATGAGCGTTAGACCAGCCTGAAAAGAATTGGCTGACAATAAAAATGAGGCATATCAATGATTTCAATAGAATTATCTCCTGATATTGAAAGACAGTTCCTCGGAGTCATCCGTGACAACTATGACGGAAATTCGCAGAGTGCCATTGTCACACTGCTGAGGCTGCACCGGAAATATGGCTGGAAGGAACGGCTTCGGCAGAATGTGGATTCTGTCCGTGCCGAAGTCCGCCGGAGAGGCGGCATCAGGCCGGAAGATATTGATAATGCAATAAAAAAATACAGGAAAATGGCGGTTTCCCACGATGCCTGAGATTTTGCGGGTTGTCATTGACACGAATCATATCATGTCGGCGATGCTCAGTTCCCGGGGTGCGTCCTCGAAGCTGATTGACTGGATGACAAAGGAGGAGGACTATTTCACGCTGCTGATATCGGAGCCGATCCGGAGAGAGTACGACACGGTTGCCGGGTGGCTGATTCCCGACACAAGGCGGAATGAGAGGAGGCGCATACTGAGCATACTGTATGAGAGGGCGGAACTTGTGAAACCCGGAATTCGTCTGAACGCCTGCTCCGACGAATCTGACAACCGTTTTCTCGAATGTGCCGTCGCAGGAAATGCGGATTATATTGTGACGAAAAACATACGGGATTTTCCGCCGAAAGAATATCAGGGGGTTAAAATAGTCCGAATTGCGAAATTTCTCACAGTGTTGGAACATATGGAGAACACATTGAAAAAGCTGGTCTAACCATGAAATGGAGCGGACGAAAAAAGCTACGGGTTCTGGAGGAATGAAACGCCTTGGTCAATCCGCTTTTTTTGCCGCTCATTTCAGCGTTAACCCTTGGAAATGGAGAAAGAATTATGATAAGATTTGAGATAAAATCCGATTTTGAGGATGCTGAATCACTTATCAGATCAGCAGTTTATTCTGAGATAAAGAGGTTTGAAACAGGACTGAACAGAACCGACGGAGAAATCAGAAAATTTGAAGACAAATATCAGATAGCTTCCGACATATTTGTCAGAGAATATACGGCGGAAGACCTGGACGGCGGAGATGATGAGTATGTCAGCTGGATGGGAGAGATAAAAATAAGGCGGAAGATTGCCGGAGAACTGGGCAGACTGAAAGAGACGGAATATGTTACTCAGCGAATATCTGCATGAAATTACCGAGACAGTCGGCGAAGTGACAAAAACGGGTCTGATTCTGTCCTCCGGGCTGACCGCCGATTTCAGAACAAAAAAGATCGGTCTGATAAAAGGTGTGCTGTCATTTTCCGACGACTCAAAACTTTTTTTCAGAGAAGAATTATAAAAAATGTGCGATCAAAAAGAAAAGGACAAATATCCAGTATTTCAAATCAAAACATATGATAAGATAGAACAACTTGGTACAAAAGAAAAATTTTGGTTTTATTCTGAAA
>JAOZLU010000796.1 GCA_029934695.1 Desulfobacterales bacterium
TGCGCCTTTGCGAGATTTTTGGGGGAATGCGTTTTTTCTGAGTCCCTTATTCTGAGTTTGAAAAAATATATACGGCTTTTGAGCAATCTGTCAACAAGTTTTTACCTCAGCAGAGTGCATTTCATTTCTGCGTTCTAATCGGATTTGTACAATCGCAGACTGTTTGAAACCACCGTGATGCTGCTCATGGACATGGCCAGCGCCGCGAGCATCGGATGAAGCTGCCGCAAAAAATCCGGCATAAATTCAAAGGGATGCAGAGCACCTGCCGCGACAGGTATCAGCACGATATTATAGAAGAACGCCCAGAAAAGATTCTGGCGAATGGTTTTCATGGTGGACCGGCTCAGGCTGATGGCCCGGGTGATTCCCATGAGGCTGCCGCCCGACAGGATGACATCCGCAGTTTCTATGGCAACATCAGTTCCCGTGCCGATAGCCATGCCCACATCTGCCTGGGCAAGGGCCGGCGCATCATTGATGCCGTCTCCCACCATGCCTGTTTTTTTCCCCTGTTTCTGAAGCTCCCTGATTTTGGAGGATTTTTCATCAGGCCGCACTTCGGCAAAAATATCGTCAATGTGAACCTCGGAGGCAATGGCCCGGGCGGTCTGGATATTATCCCCGGTAAGCATGACCACACGGAGGTTTTGCTTATGGAGCCTGTCAATGGCTTCTTCGGATTCAGGCTTGACTGTGTCCGCAACAGCAATAAGACCCGCGGGGGTTTTTCCTGACACAACAACCATCACGGTTTTACCCTGTTCCTGCAAGGTGCTGAGGGGGTCTTTGATGGTTTCACTGGAAAGCCCCATCTGTTCAAACCATCCGGGCTTTCCCACAAAGAATTCCCTGCCGTTCACCATGGCCTGCACACCCAGACCGCCCGAGGCTTTGAATTCATCAGGCTCCCACAGTTCCATTCCTCTTTTCCCGGCTTCCCGGACAATGGCTTTGCCCAGGGGATGTTCCGAGCCTTTTTCTGCTGACGCGGCGAATCTTAAAAGTTCTTCCTCATCTTTAAAAAAGGAATCTGTAAGGACCAGGTCTGTGACAGCGGGCTTCCCCTGCGTGATGGTTCCGGTTTTGTCCAGAACAATGACTTCAAGATGTGCTGCGGTTTCAAGGGCCTGGCTGTTTTTGAACAGAATTCCCTTTTCAGCACCCTTGCCGGTTCCTGCCATGATGGCGGTGGGCGTGGCAAGCCCCAGCGCACAGGGACAGGCAATGACCAGAACCGCCACCAGCCGGATCATGGCCGGAACAAATTCTCCGCCGATGATCCACCACAGGGCAAACGTCATCAGGGCAATGCCTATGACTGCCGGCACAAAGACCGCGGCAACCCGGTCCGCCAGTGCCTGAACAGGGGCCTTGCTTCCCTGGGCTTCCTGAACCAGCTTGATAATCTGGGCCAGTGCGGTTTCTTTTCCGACCCGGGTGGCTTCAAACCTGAGCATTCCTTCCTGATTAATGGTTCCGCCGATCACTGTATCTTCAGGGCCTTTGTCCACAGGAATGGGTTCTCCGCTCAACATGGATTCATCCACCGCTGATTTTCCTTCGAGAACAATTCCGTCCGCGGGAATGCTCTGGCCCGGGCGCACCAGAAGCGTATCCCCTGCAAGGACTTGGGACAGGGGAATCTCTTTCTCGTTGCCATCTTTTATGATCACAGCCGTCTTGGGGTTTAAATCCATGAGTTTGCGGATGGCTGCGCCGGTTCGTCCCTTGGTCCGGGCTTCGAGCATTTTGCCCAGCTTTATCAGGGTGATGATGACTGCGGCGGTTTCAAAATAGACATGGTCGCCCAGCAAGGGAATGAGAAGGAGAAGGAACGAGTAAAAATAGGCCACAGATGACCCCAGTGCGACCAGAACATCCATATTGGCTGTGCCGTTTCGGATGTTTCTCCATGCGCCGACATAATAATCCCATCCGGTGTAAAACTGCACTGGCGTTGCCAGGAAGAGGAAGAGCCAGTTGACCCAGGCTGCATGACTCCAGTCACCGGTAATGCCGAAATCACGGCTCATGCTGAGTGAAAAAAGTATTGAGGCAAAAACCGCACCCACGATAAACTTGCGGGTCTGGTCTTTTATTTCAGCAGAGCGGGCTGTCTGCTCCGTGTCTTCTGATTCATTGGTTTCGTCGGGGAGAATCGCTTCAAAACCGGCTTTTTTAATAGCTGCTGCCATTTCATCGGGGGATGTGACTGAGGGCAGATATTCCGCTGTCACCCGTTCCGTGGCAAAATTCACCGATGCGGTCACTACTCCCGGAACTTTTTTGGCAAGGGTTCTTTCGATATTCATGGCGCAGTTGGCGCAGGTCATTCCGGTAACGGGAAATTCCGTTCTCACGGAGGCTGGGGTAAATCCTGCTTTACGGATATTTCCCAAGATATTCCCAAGGTCAGATTTTTCGGAGTAAAAGGAGACAGTCGCCTGCTCTGAGGCAAAATTGACTGCGGCCTCGGTAATGCCCGGCAGTTTTCTGATGCTTCTTTCGATGTTCATGGCGCAGTTGGCGCAGGTCATTCCGGATATGGGAATGATGATTTTTTGTTGTGGCATGGTGTTTTCGAGAGTTGAAGGTTGAAAGTTAAAATGCACCGATTTCTTTTCTGAAGCCAGTCAGAGGAACGGTTTTACGAGGTTTGTCGCTCTTGGGATAATATCCGGGAGTGATGGGTTCCGTGACATCAAATAAAACCGGCTTTTCCAAC
>JAOZLU010000202.1 GCA_029934695.1 Desulfobacterales bacterium
TCGTCGGCAATGTTGGCCAGTTCAGGCGCATCATTGATGCCGGACACATAGATCGTCATTGAGGGAAACTCGCTCGACTCTTCGCCGCCATTAGTTTTTCCGGCACCGTCACTCAGTTGGAACCGGATTGTACGGAGGCCTTCATTCGGATCGCCCGTATCTATGTTCTGGTATGCAATATGAGTCATCAGCGCGTCTACAGATTCTGTAGTCGCAGCGTCATTGAAATCCACCTTTAACTCGCCATCGCCATTGTCAAAGGTGTACACGCCGAACGGAATACCGTCGTATTTAACGACACTACCGCTGATCAACGAGATACCAAGTGTATCGTCCTCTGTAATGATCAGCCTGTCCTCAGTATCATCATATCCGCCGCTTATTTGAACTGACAGCCAGCCGCTGTCAAAGTCATCACTGTTGTCAACATCCGTCAGATTAACCTGAGTCTGAAGCTGGAGGAACGGAATATCCGTGCTGCTGGCAAGGGCTTCGGTGAACAGGCTGTTGGCATCAGCAGCAGTGACAGCATTACTTCCGCCCTCATTCCATACGAGGGTATCAATCTCAGGCGGATCATTCACGCCTTCCACTTTCACTGTCACGCTATAGTCAATGCTCGTGCCCTGGTTCGGGTCAGCCGTATAATCGCCGTCATACAACTGGAACAAGACCGTGCGCTCGCCGGGGGTCGGGTCATCTGAGTCAGCGTTGTAGTATCTGACATTCTGGATGATGCTCGAAAGCATATCGGAATCCACATCGCTGCTCTCGTCCTGATCGAAGGTAATCGTCATAGAGCTTGTAGTAAAAGCGACTGAGCCGAGTTCATCAGTACCGATATTAATTGTGCCATCAGCAGTATCATAATAAACTCCCCCTAGCTGCTGCCCGCTTTCGCTGAAAGTCAGGCTGTCCTCACCTGTTTCAAATGTCCCCGGGTCAAACCAGACTGTCAGGTTGCCGCCGGAGAAATTATCACCGACATCGCCGTCAGGGTCAGTCACAACCGCATTACCGCCATCGTCAAGCAACACAGAATGGTTACTCCACGGGGCTGCTCCTTCGGTGAATGTAACCGATGCAACATCGCCGCCAAGACTTGAAATCGTTGGCGAATCATTCACATTAACCACACCCAGCGTCATAAAGGAATAGCCGCTGGAGTCTGAACCGTTGTTGGCTGTTCCGTCCCCGTCCCACAAGGCAAAGCGGATCGTGCGGGTGTCGCTCAAGTCAGCCGGGTTCCCGGTATCCGTGCTGTGGAATGTGATGTTCCTGAGCAGAATGTTCATCGCCTCAGTGTCAGCACCCTCGGTCAGGCTGATATCCAGCTTGCCCCATCCGGGCGTGTAGCTGACATCACCGATCTTTGTACCGTTATAACTGACCTCGCCGTTTGACTCTGTATAGGCGATCCCGCTGTCTCCGCCAATACTCAGCACATCGCCGCCGCTAACAGCATCAACAGTGTCAAGACCGCCGGTAATCTGAACCTCAAGCCTGCCGCCGCCGAAATCATCACTGTCATCATCTGTCACCGCAAAGGTTGTGCCTCCTCCAAGATAGGCAGGAGTGGTCTGTTCCTCTGTATAGCTTGCATCCCCCCAGCCATTAACACCGGTAAGATCAGGCGCATCATTCTTACCCGTCAGCGTCACCATCACATCATAGTCATCGCTCATGCTGTTGGCTTCGCTTGCACCGTCATCCAGCGTGAAGCGGATCACCCGGTTGCCCGGAGTCTGACCCTCTGAATCCGAATTCCAGTAGGAAATGTTGCGGATCAGTTCAGAGATACTTGTCTCGTTTGAATTGGCATTGAACTCTATGTCCAAAAGACCGGTAGAAACATCATAAACGGGGGTACCCTCAATGATATTCGTGAACGCAGCCGCATTTGATATACCGAGATAATCCTCACCTTCCTCAAAAGTATCGCTCGTAATCTGGATATACAGATGACCGCCATCAAAATCAGTACGGTCAAGGTCTGTCAAAACCGCATCTGAACCATCATCAAGCAGAATTGCACTGCCAGAGGCTGAGGGGCCGCCTTCGCTGTACTCCGCGTAAACATCGCCATGAAGATTCGCAATCTCCGGCTTGTCATTCACACCGGACACGTTGACCGTCACATAACGGGCATCACTTGATACGCCATCTGCCTCAAACAGTTGGAACTCAACCGTCCGCGGGCCTTCCAGAGGATCACCCAGATTGCTGTTATCATAAGTGATGTTCTGAATCAGGGCAGCAACCGCGTCACTGTCAGCGTCCGCGTCCAAGGTAATGTCAAAATGCCCGACTGAGCCTCCGACAAAAACCCCTTTCCCGATCTCAGTACCGAAGTACTTGATGCTGTCACCGGTATAATTAATATCTCCCGTACTCGCAATCCCCAGCGTATCCTCGCCATTGGTGGGAGAACCGGTAATCGTGATCTTCATTGTACCGCCGTCGAAATTCTCGCTGTCAGAGTCTGACACAACAGCAGGCACGCCCTGATCAAGCAGCTTCACGCCGTCAGCCTCGCTGTATTCCAGAACATCCCCGAGATTTTCTATCACAGGCGCCTCATTACTTGAAGCATCCTGTATCACAACCACCTTCATAAAATAATCATCAGCGACCTGATCATCACCATCTGCTATGGAAAATCGGATCTCCCGGTCATCCGCGGTGGGATTGACAGAGTTGCTGTTCTGATATGTGATATTCCGAAGCAGCGCGGAGACAGACTCAGTGTTCGCACCCTCAGTCAGAGAAATCTCCAAGGCGCCATCCGCGGGGTCAACCGCCCCGATCACACCGATCTGTCCGCCTTCATACATGACCAAGTTGCCGGCCACGCCGATCTCATTATTACCGGCACCCTCATTATTGATTCCCAGACTGTCCTCAGACGCATAGTACCCCTCGGTAATCTCAATCCTCAGCCAGCCGTCCGCGAAATCCATGCTGTCCGCATCCTCCACACTTGCTGCTGTGCGGCCCGCGGCAGTACCCTGATCAAGCAGAACCACACCGCTGGTCTCATAGTATGCGAGGGAGTCACCGTCAATATCATGGATCACCGGCGGATCATTCTGGCCGGCCACATTGACAGTCACATAACTGTATGCGCTGGTATCAGCACCGCCGTTGGCTGTTCCGTCGCCGTCATTCAACTGGAAGCGGACTGTGCGCTCACCTTCAAGAGGAAAAAGCGAGTCAGTATTATTGTATGTGATATTCTGAATCACCTCGGAAACAACATCCCTGGTCGCAAATTCACTGTCAAAACTGACCGTCAGGGTGCTGCCTGCAAAGGTGGCATTTCCGATGGAATGGCCATCATGATAAAGCTCCTCATTGGCCTCATCGTAAATGATATCGCCTGAAGTTGCGATACTCAGCACATCGTCGGTGGTGGCATTCAGTATCGTAGCTACGAGTTCTCCGCCGGAGAAATCTGCGCTGTCCACATCAGTGACAGCCGCAAGCGGTGACTGATCCAGCACAACCGGCCCGCCCTCTTCCACAAAGTTCACAACATCATTATTAAGACTGGCGATCACAGGTGCGTCATTGATGCCCACCACGCCCAGCGTCATTTCAGCAATATTGCTCAGGCCCCCGGCCTCTCCGTCTGAGACGGTGAACCGGACCGTACGCAGCCCTTCTGTGGGATCTTCCAGATCCGTATTGTTATAAGTGACACTCTGAATCAGAGCGGAGACAGCTTCTGTATTCGCATCATCCGTCAGAATGACGTTCATAACACCTGCGCCCTGGTCAAAACCAGCCGTTCCAAAGGGGATGCCTTCATATTTGATGGTATTCCCCTCAACACCGATCTGCCCGTCCTCGTTCCCCACGGATTTGATCCAGAGATTGTCCTCAGCCCGGTCAAAATCGCCCTGGGGGAGAATTTCGAGCTTGAGGTAACCGCTGTCAAAAGCCGGGCTGTCACTGTCCGAAACCATGGCACCCGAAGCGAACAGCATCGGATCAGCATCTTCAATATAGGTCATGCTGCCTGAAATACCGGAAATCACAGGCGCATCATTTTCAGGCACCAGTTTCACAGTCACATTATACTCATCGCTCAGGCTGTTGTCCTCGCCAGCACCGTCATCCAGAACGAAGCGCATGATGCGGTCATGTGTGGCCGGCTCAAGCGAATCTGTGTTGTAGTACCACACGTTGTGAATCATCTCGGTGATGCCGGTGGCATCCGCGGTGTTGTTGAAAGCCACCGTCAGAACACCATCACTGAATGATGAAGCGCCGATTGTCGTCCCACCTCTGATTTCGAGTGTGTCCTGACCATCCACATAGCCGTCAATCTCAATCTTCAGCGTACCGCCGGTAAAGGATGCCTCATCTGCATCTGTGAACAGGGCGTTCGCACCCAGATCCAGAAACACAGCAGTGTCAGTGCCACCACCATTTTCGTAAAAGGTCACCACATCACCCCCGAGGTCGGAGATCGTCGGCTGGTCATTCACACCTGTCACTGACAGCGTCATCGTGCTGACAAGACTCGTAGCGTTGTCCAGGTTTCCGTCATGTATCTGGAACGTAACCTGCCGGTCACCTTCAAAAGGTGCGCCGTTATCGGTGTTCTCGTAAGTGATATTCTGCATCAGCGCGGAAACAGCAGCGGGAGTGGCACTGTCATTCAGATCAACCTTCAGCACACCGGTTTCATTGGTGAACAAGGACGTTCCGATGGGAGTGCCGGCGTAATAGACGTTCACCCCGTCGGCAAATCCGATCTGGCCCGCGGCATCTCCCTGGTTATTGATGCTCAGTTTATCTTCTGCTGTGTCGCCGCTGGCAACCTGAACCTCCAGATAGCCGGAGTCAAAAGTGTCATTGTCCACGTCGCTGACTTCAGCATTCGGATTCAGTATCACCGGCTGGCTGTCTTCCACATAGCCCGCGGTCATACCCTCAACATTCGCTATGACAGGCGCATCGTTCTTCACCTCCATCTGAATCGTGACATCATAAGGAGCAGCAGCATCCTGACCGTCTGTCAGAGAAAAGCGGATGGTACGGTCGCCTGCGGTGGGATCAAGAGACTGCATATTGTTATACGTCACCTGATTGATCACCGCTGAAACCGCCTCGGTGGTCGCACCCTCATCCAGATTCATCACCAACTGTCTGGTATCCGGATCAAACGAGTATGAGCCGACAGGGGCATCCTTATATATGACATTCTTAACATCATCGCCGAAAATGCTGAGGCCGTTACTGCTATCCTCACTGATTCCGAGCACATCCTCTCCTGCCTCGCCGGCAGGTCCGAGAACTGTGATGGTGAGGATTCCGTTGTCAAGATTTCCTCCGTCAACATCCATAACCACGGCTGCTGTGGGCTGCACATCAACAAGCACTACGCCGTCACTTTCAGCATAAACAAAAGACTCTCCCCCGAGGTTGCTGATCGTGGGTGCGTCATTGGCCTGCTCAATGCTTACCGTGACCTCACTGATATCGCTCGTCTCAGCGGTCATGGGATCGCCATCTGTCACCGTGAAACTGATGGTCCGTTCGCCCGAGGGGTTCTCGACATTCTCGTTCCAGTAAGTGATATTCTGAATCAGAGCGGAGACTGCTTCTGTATTTGCCTGGTCATTAAGTTCAATTGTCAGTGTTCCTGAATTTGAATCATAAGGGAAAACAGTGCCGAATACCTGATCGCTGTACGAGACATACGAGTCGTCGGCAAAGATATTGCCCATGCCGCCGCCCTCGTCATTGATACCCAGCCTGTCCTCGGCCGCATCATAGTCGGCAACCGATACAGTCAGCACACCGCCGTTGAAAACAGTATTGTCAACATCGCTGACCAGTGCATTTGCATCCGCATCAAGAATCACCGGATCATTGCCCTCAATATATGTCACATTGCCCTCAAGATTCTCAATCACAGGCGCGTCATTGTCAGCCGTCACCGTTATCTTCGTGATCTCAGAATCGCTCAGAGGCTCGTCATCAGCATCCCACAGAGTGAACCGGACAGAACGGTCCGCAGCTGACGGATCATCCGCATTGCTGTTGCTGTAGGTGACATTCTGAATCAGCCTGGAAACAGATGCGGTGTCTGCATTCTCGTTCAGATCAATCTGCAGAAGACCGTCCGCAGGATATGACACGTCACCGATTACTTTGAAACCGTAAGTGACCTCGTTGGTCACCTCGTCAAAGGCGATTCTGCCCACCCCCATCCCAGGTTCATCCTGAACTGCCAGCAGGTCTTCGCCCGGTTCAAACCCGTCAATAATCTCAACAGTCAGTTTGCTGAATTCATTGCCGTCAATGTCCGAGACATACGCTGGTGTATCCCGATCAATAACCTCAGCCAAGGCCGAGTCGTTTTCGTCATACACGAACACATCCCCCCCAAGTTCATGAATCTGGGGCGGGTTGTTTGTGGGCTCCACGGTCACGGTCATGGAAAGGGTGTTGCTGGTGCCGCCGTCCCCCTCATTCTCATAATCCCCGTCATACACGGTGAATTCAATGGTGCGGGTGCTGGAAGTGGCATTGATGGTGTTGACATTCTCATAGACCACATCACGAATCAGGTCGGAGACAGTCGTGGTGGTCGCACCATCGGTGGTGAAGTTGATTTTCAGCAGTCCCTCGCTGCTGTCAGAACCGCCATCAGCAGCATAAGCAGGCATACCGGAGTATAGAGAGAGGGTATCTTCGGTTGTCACACCGTTGACAATCCTGACTTCAAGATAACCGTCCTGAAAGTCCAGGCTGTCAATGTCAGCCACTATCGCTTTTGGATCAGAATCAAGGAACACCTTGCCCTGTCCTTCGGAGTAAGTCAGGTTGTCGCCGACATCAATGCCGCTCAGTACCGGGGAATCGTTCACCGGGTCCACACTCACCTTCATTACCTGGATATTGCTCGCCTCGTTGGACTGCTCGCCGTCCCATACCTGGAATGAGACCGTGCGGTCTCCCGCGGTCGGGGCGTTCGGCTCGGTGTTCTGGTATGTGATGTTGTGGAGCAGCGATTCCACGGCTGCCAAGCTCGCATAGTCGTTGAAAGCGATCTCCATCACCCCGTCGGTGGGGAAAGTGACTGCTCCGAAAGACACATTTCCGTATCTGACAGTTGTGCCGTCAAAACCGATCTCTCCGGAATTCCCTCCCTGGTGTCTGATATACAGTTGATCCTCGGCCAAGGCAGGTGAATTGGTAATCTCCACTCTCACTTTGCCGGTGTCAAGGACAGATGTGTCAGGATCAGTCACACTTACGATAAGGTCATTATCAATCAGAACTGCACTGCCGCCCTCTTTAAATACGTTGGGGGTCCCGTCATCCATATTTGTGATGACAGGCGGGTTGTTCACTTTCTCGACAGTGACGGTGGAAGTGACTGCCTCGGCAGCCTTGCCTCCGTCAGCAGCGGCCCCGTCGGTCAGTGTGATGCGGATCTGACGGTCGCCCTCTGCCGGATTGAGCGTATCTGCGTTTTGGTAAGTCACCGCGCTGATAAACGTCTCCACCTGGCCAGGTGTCACGCCATCCTTGAATTCCACCCTGAGCACACCTGTTTCATCGCCGGTAACCGTTCCGATGTCCGGTCCTCCGGGTGCCAGAAGCTGATCTCCGGGATTTAAGCCGGAAGCGATCCGGACCTCCAGATAACCGCCGTTGAAATTGACGTTGTCCCCGTCAGTTATCAGAACAGCATCTCCGGTGTCAATAAGTACCGCATTGTCACGTTCATGATATATCTGGGTGTCGTTGTTGAAGTTGTCAATGACAGGCGCGCTGTTCACGTCTTCTATGGTTACGGTCATTGCATAAGCATCGCTTGTGCCGCCGTCTCCGTCAGACATGGTGAACTCGACAAGTCTGGGGGTCAGGTCCGGTTTTACCTCTGTATTCTCATAGGTTATGTTCCGGATCAGTGCGCCCACAGAATCGGGGTCAGCTGTGGTGGTGGTGAGATTGATTTTCAAAAGGGTGTCTGTGCTTGAAGGATCAAGCACACCGATCTGATTTCCCTGATATGTGACAAACTCGTCATTATAGAAGCCGATCTCGCCTCCGCCTGTGTTTATATCCAGAAAATCCTGACCCGCGACACTGTTTGTAATCTCAACTTGCAACCACCCGTCCTTGAAGTCCGGGAATACAAGAGAGTCAGGGTCCGTCACAGAAGCAAAGTCTGTATTATCAGGGGACTGAATCAAATCAAGTGCCACAGCCCCATCACCTTCGGTGTATGCCAGAGTTTCTCCCATGATGCCGTCAATCACCGGCGGATTCTTGGGCGTGTCATTCACGATCACGTTAAAGATCGCAGCCTCGCCCTCAAAAGAGGGGTCAGTACCCAGCACAATCACCGTTGCTGAACCCACTGTAGCATCCAGAGGCAGCGGTCCTGAGAAGGTTCCGGTGTCGGAGTTAAAGTTCATCCACTCGGGATGATGGTCAGGCGCGAAAGACCAGTAAGAAAGGACCTCTCCTTCAGGCTCCACAAATGTGCCTGCCGGTATGGTGAAATGCCATTCCTCGCCCTGGGTTGCCTCGGGAACCATGTCAGCGGTTATGGGAATATTTAGATACGCGGGATCGTTAAAGTCGTTCACCGTCACTTCAAAGGTTGCCGGCTCACTCTGATCACCGTCGGAATCATACGCCCACACATTTATTGTATAAAAAGCTTCATTGTTCACATCCTCTTCGGTATCCGGTGCGAAGGTGAATTCCCCGGTGGTCTTGTCAAAGTTTATCCAAGGATGGTTTCCCGCATTGTCAATCACGATGGGGTCATCCACACCCGCGGATATGTCCTCGGCATGGAATTTCATCACGTCAAGGGGATCATAATCAACAAACACATAGCTGGTCGTATCATCGGGAGCGGGAACCACGCTGTGGGATACAGTGAAGGTCGTGGAGTCATGCTGAGTCACCTCCATATCTTCTATGACACCTTCCAGCACCGGTGCGAAGTTCTTGTCCTGCACTTCCACATTGAAAAGAAGGGCTTCGCCCTGGAATACAGGATCCGTACCGAGTGCAATCACCGTGGTCGTTCCCACAACACTGTCATCATCCGCGGAGGGCGTTCCCGAGAAGGTTCCGGTTGCCCCGTCAAATGTCATCCATGTGGGGTGGTGGTCCGGTGCAAAAGACCAGTAATTCAGTACTTCGCCGTCAGGCTCCACAAATGTGCCTGCCGGTATGGTGAAATGCCATTCCTCGCCCTGTATTGCGATGACGTTCCCTGCCGGCAGAGGTGTGTCAATATAAGCGGGATCGTTCGCGTCCTTCACATCCACATCAAAGGTCAGCGCCCTGTCCAGGCCGGTGGCGTCGGTGGCCACGATCTTCACCTGCCATGCAGGTCTGATCTGATTGCCGTTCAGATCAGTGGTGACGGCATCCTGGCTGTGGTTTGTCACCGGGCCGTCCGGGGTCCATGCGAAAGTTCGGGTCGCGGTGTCAAATGTCATTCCGAGAGGCATGTCCTCCGCGGAATACGTCATCACCTGGCCTTCGGGATCAGTGAACGTACCGTCAGGAACCGTGTAATCCCAGGCTGCATGCTGTGCTGCCTCCTGGGGAGCGATACCGGACGCGACAGCTATCGGCATTTCCGCATAGTCCGTCACAGTCACATTGAAAACCATGGCCTCGCCCATGAAATCGGGGTCAGTTCCCAGCACGATTACCGGGGTCACGCCCGATGCATCGTCCGGCTGATCCGGGCCCCGCTCTGCGTCAAGGGGAGGCGTTCCTGAGAGGGTGTTTCCTGTCAGGGTCATCCAGGTGGGATGATGATCAGGCGCAAAAGACCAGTAATGGAGGGTCTCGCCGTCAGGTTCCACAAAGGTGCCGGGGGGAATGGTGAAATGCCAGTCCTGGCCCTCAATGGCCGCAGGAACCATGGCGTCAGTGACCGGATTGACCAGCACCGCATCAGCACCCGCCATCTGTCCGTCAAAATTTTCCAGCCGGTCCGCGTCAAAATATGTGTCCTGAACATTCACATTGCCGATTTCAAGTTCCCAGTCTCCGCCGTTTCCGGTCACGTCATCAGACGCAGCCACAGCTTTTTCGCTCTCAAGCCTGATCTCTCCGACAATCTGTGTGCCCACAGTGCTGTCCGCAGCCACATTGCAGCCGAGAAGATCAATCCGTCCGTCGTCCTCAAGCAGACTGCCGATATCCTTCCAGAAATCCTTTTCAGCATCGTTCAGCATTGAGTCCGAAGACTGTCCGTCCGGATGATCCAGGTCAAGCCTGGCACTGTGCGCTGCAAATGCTATGCTGTCAGCCTTGTTGCCGCCCAGTTCATCGCTGATCTTTTTGGCCAGATCTTCCGTTGTGGTGTCGGAGGCATCATAGCGGACAACAAGAACATTGTCTCTCGCGGCAGCATCCAAATCATCAGCATCATCAATGTCCGATGAGATGACCAGAACATGAATCCCGCTGTCCAGTGCGCCGTCAGCAATACCGTCAGCAACACCGTCAGTCAGGTAGAGTGGTTCATCAAAATCAAGATTATAATCCCAGTCGCCCGTGTTATGGGCTTCCATAGCATGAAACTGCATTTCCAGATCATGCTGCTCCTGAGCGTGGAGTTCGTCCAGCGCCTCAACCATGGCTGCGCCGTCAAGAACGATCCTGTCTTCAAGTTTTCTTAAATTAAACATGGTTGCCTCCTTAACCTTTTACCTTATTTATATATAATGTTCGATGTTCGATGTTCGATGTTCGATGTTCGATGTTCGATGTTCGATGTTCAA
>JAOZLU010000203.1 GCA_029934695.1 Desulfobacterales bacterium
TTCCCGAACCAGATACTTGCCGTTTTATCCAAAAGAATTTATGATTTTATTTGGGCACTGGTTCAGTTGAATGGGAATCGTATTAAAATCAAGTGGTTGTCAAAATATGCAAAAAGACTGATAACTGTCTGTTTTCAAACGGTATATGGGCTGATTTTCTTAAAAAATCCCATTGAACTGAACCAGTGCCATCCTCCCCTGAATCCGTTATGATCAGATCCTTTAGCCATAATCCTTGTAGATGGGCAGCTTCAGTCATATCCGAAGGGCCGATTACGGAAAGGTTCGGAATAATCCTTTCTTAGCCACAATTCTTGCAGATGATCACATCCAACCGGGAACCCGTAATCCCTGCCAATCGCCAATCCGTGCAGATGACCGATGACGACCTTATTACACCCGATATGCCGATATGTCAACCATTTTTATGAAAAATGTCATAAAAGACACAGAGAAACCACAAAGGACACAGAACCTCCTGATCTCTGCGGTTTCCTGACAGCCTGAAATTATGCAGAACCACAAAATCCGTTAGAATCAAGAACATTATTTATGAAACAGAGCACTTAGGCGGGCACATTCCGCGTTCTTCTGATATAACACTTTTTTTGATACAATTCTTGACATTGTGTATTGTGAATTATAAAATGGTTCTGGTTTTGATGGATTTTGTGGTTCTGCCTGTCAATAAACCACAGAGGTCACAGAGGAGGCACAGAGTTGCGGGCCTCGCCCGCAAATGAATAGGTTCAAGTCCAAAGTAAGAAAGGATTTGAATTAATGGAAGTTATAACGTCGCAATCTGATACCATAACAGAAAAATCTATGACACATAATGCTCCTTCAATGAAAACCGTGATTTGCCTGCCCACATATAATGAGGCCCGGAACCTCCCCCGGATCACGGAGGCGATTCTTCGGGCACTGCCTGAGACCTCAATCCTCGTGATTGACGACAATTCCCCTGACGGCACCGGCGCAATTGCAGACCGGATGGCCCGGGAAAACCCGCAGGTTTCGGTGTTGCACCGGTCCCGGAAAGAGGGGCTGGGCCGGGCTTATGTCGAGGGATTCCGAACTGTTCTGAACCATTCTGACGCGAAGGTCATTGTGCAGATGGATGCGGACTTCTCTCACCCCCCGGACCGGCTGCCTGATATGATTCAGGCGGCTTCGGAAGCCGATCTTGTCATCGGGTCCCGCTATGTTGCGGGCGGTGGCACACAGAACTGGGGCTTGTGCAGGCGACTGATCAGCCGATTCGGGTCATTGTACGCCCGCCTGTGCCTGAGTTTGCCCGTCCGTGACATAACCGGCGGGTTCAAAGCCTGGCACCGGGAACTGCTTGAGCAGGTTCTGAGTTATCCCATCAGTTCAGGCGGCTATGGCTTTCAGGCGGAAACCACATTTTTTGCCTTCCGAACCGGTGCGCGCATCGTGGAATTGCCAATCCTGTTTGTTGACCGAAACGTGGGCAAAAGCAAAATGACCGCGGCCATTGCTTTTGAAGCATTCTGGCGGCTCCCGCTTATACGTTGGCAGAACTGATTTTCGCCTGGATTGCCAAATCAGGACAATTCCCCCGGATTTGCCAATCCCACAAAAATAGAGCAGAGCGTCCGGCAACAAAACAACAAAATTGCAGGGTGAGTGCAGCGTAGCAGAACCCACCAGTATCTGCACAAGGTGGGTTTCGCTGCACCCTGCATTTTCCCTGAATTTTGAGAAATAAAAATGAAGCGATTAAAGACAATATTGCCTTTTATTACGGCGGCCATCATTTTCTGTCTGCCGTTTCATGCAAAGGCTGAGGAAATCAGTTTTGATTCCGGAAGCCATGCCAGGGGTGCTTCATTTTTCAAATTCCGGCATTTTGAAGAATATGGGCCGCCTGTTCCGACGGTTCCGGAATATTATCTTTATACAAAGGATATCCGTTTGCAGGAATCTCATGGCTTTTTCAGTCCCGGGGATATTGTTGGGTTCCGCCTGGGTTACGGATGGAATCCCACAGACCTTTTCAACAATCCGAAAAAAAATCTGTATCCCTTATTTGAACCTGAAGGAATTGACAGCGTTTTCATGTCTTATGCTTTCGGCGGGCATGAAATCAGCACCTTCTATTCTTTCGGAAAAAACGGGGAAGACGCGTATCCAAGAATCAGGGACGGCGATTACCAGCTCAAAATGAAAACGCACACAGAGATATTGGACCTGGCCATTCATTATACAGAGGCAAAACAGAATCGGACGGATTACCAAGGGCTGATCTCAGGCTCAGTGTTGCCTGAAAATGCAACAATCCCGGTCAGATGGCAACTTGTTTCAGCCAGGGTGAGCAGCAGGATCAAGGGGATCGGCCTTCACGCGGAAGGGGGGCATGCATGGCTCAGTGTTGATGACAAGGCAGATGAATCCGCTGAAAAAACCTTTGCAAAAGATCATTCGAGCTTTCTTGTCGGCATTGATTATACGTTTGAAAACGAACTGTATCTGGTGCTGGAGTATTACCAGGACGGGCAGGGTAAAACTTCGCCTGACAGATATACGTTAAACGACAGGCTGGGGTATCTTTCCAACGAATCTGATTCCTTAGGCAGGGACAATGTTTTTCTGGGCGCAAAATATCCCTTTGCCCATAAGACATCCATTGAACTTTATAATATTATCAATGCAAATGATCCTTCGGTCATACTGAACCCCTGGCTGATCTGGAGTACAGGAGACGACTTTACCATAAAATTTTCCGCCCGGTTCCCTGTCGGAAAAGAAGACAGTTCCGTTGGACAGTCAAAGCCCTCAGCGTTTGCACATATCCAGTTGAATTTTTAGGGAAAGGCGAGGCGGAATGAATCCCCTCGCCCTGATTTCCGGTCAGTTGTCATTTCACATTTAGCTGCTCTCTGAGCCAGTCCCTTATCTCACCCTCAACAGCATAAACTCCCTTGTTATGGCCGACTGATTCCAGGAAACGCTCGTTCATATCTTCGGGCATGGTGATTTCGGCCAGTTCCACAGCTTCATCCGAGTTCCGGCGTATGAAAAAGATTACAGGTTGTTCTTTCCATGTGTTTACCACAAAATAGTGTGTGACATCATCCTTGGATCGGATCACATAGTTTCCGCGTGCCCAGTTATTTCCCCATTCCAGATAAAGCCGGACTGCTTCTTCGGGTGTCATGTCCCAGTCTATGGCATTGATCAGATCCATATCATTTCGTATATCTTCAAGTTGCATCATGGCGATCCTCCTGCGGGTTATGGGTTTGTGTTCGGAGTCTCCATTAATGGTGGGTTCCGCTGCGCTTCACCCACCTACAGACTCAAAACGGCAAAAGCAGTTGCCTGTACTTCCTGGTTTTACGGTTATCATCCATAAAATTGGAGATCGTAATCCCCAGCAGACGGACTTTTTTCTTCCCTGCCTTGGTGTTGCAAAGCAATGATCTGACATACTGCATCACGGTCCCGGCTTCCGTCACAGGCTCCTCGAGGGTGATGCTTCTCGTAATGGTCTGGAAATCAAAATATTTTATCTTGAGCGTAACTGTCATCCCTTTTGCTTCATGTTTTTTCATCAGATTCTCAATTTTCATGGCAATCTGCTCCAGGATTTCAAGCATCTGCTCTATGTCGTCAATATCCTCACTGAATGTTGTCTCCTTGCCAATTGACTTTCTTATGCGGTTTGAGTCAACCGGCCGGTTATCCTCGTTATATGCAATCTCATAGAAATAGTTCCCGGATTTCCCGAAATGGAGGACCAGTTCGCTCCTTGTCAGCTTTTTGAGATCAGCACCGGTTCTTATTCCCAGTTTGTACATTTTTTTCTCTGTGACCTTCCCGACGCCGAAAAATTTTCTGATGGGAAGCCTGTCAATAAATTCATCTGCCTGACTGGGCGTTATCACAGTCAGGCCGTCGGGCTTGTTGAAATCCGAGGCGACTTTGGCGAGGAATTTGTTGAAAGAGACGCCGGCAGATGCGGTGAGACCTGTTTTTTCGTAAATCCTTTTTCTTATCTCCCTGGCGATCTGTGTAGCAAAAGGCATTCCTTTTTTATTGTCCGTCACATCAAGAAATGCCTCGTCCAACGACAACGGCTCCACAAGGTCGGTATATTCCTGAAATATTTCCCTTATATCGGCAGATGCTGCCTGATAGACATCAAATCTTGGTCTCAGGAAAACCGAGTGCGGACAGAGTTTGTATGCTCTTGCGCAGCTCATTGCAGAATGAATGCCGAATTTTCTCGCCTCATAAGAGCATGCAGCCACGACCCCTCTGCTGTTCGGATCGCCGCCGACAATCACCGGCTTTCCTCTCAACTCGGGTCTGTCCCGCTGCTCCACAGACGCGTAAAAAGCGTCCATGTCAATATGGATGATTTTGCGAATTTTTTGCATTTCCAGATTGATAAATCCGGCAGATCCGGTTCGGATTTGCCAGGCTTCCCACTTTTCTGATTATAACGGATTTAGGGGAAGCTCCGAACCAAGCCCCGTAGGGGGCGGCATGTTTGCAGCTACAAATATGCCGCCCCTACGGGGCTTTACAGGCCTCCCCTAAATCCGTTATAATCAGTGATTTTTGTTTTCAAAAAGCAGTTTCTGTCCTGTTTTGCCGAGTCAGTTCACGGAATATTCCCGAATTTCGAAGCCGGCCCCTGTCGAAGGGCCAATTCGTCGCTTTTTTCTTAAAATCTGATAATAGTATCTTCCACCTGATAAAGCAAGTCAAAAATTTCTCCCATTTCTATGGCTTTCAAAGCAATGTTTTAAGCCGAAAAATGCCTGAATCCGATCCGCTGTATAAAAAGTGTTGAATGCAGCCCGGAAATCTGTTAAAAGAACTGATTTAAGCAACCATGACCAAAAACATACCCGAACTGACAAATCCGAAGCAGATTTGTCAGTCCGGCAGGAGCATCGAATGGGGAAGTTGTTCGGTCACAGATACTAAACATTTTCGGCATTCTTACATAGAACCTGAAACATATCTGGTTCTAACGGTTTTTGTGGTTTCCGATATGATCCGCAGATGAACGCGGATGAACGCAGACAGACGCTCACGGCCTGTGCATCCGGTCAGAGTGCGGGAGCATCAGCGTTAATCAGCGTTAATCTGCGGTTTGCAGGGATCACAGCTATCTGCAGCCACAAAATCCGTTAAAATCAGAAACATATAAGCGTGTGAACAATGTCAGAACTCACAAAAAGTCTTCGCCACAGTCTTGTTTTAAAGCTGATCCTCACAGTAGGAATCACCCTGCTCCTCACCATTTCCGGGTGGGCATACTTTAACATCAAGTACCAGAAGAAAAAAATGATGGAAAATGTTGCCGCAGGGGCCGATAAATTAAGTAATACCATTAAACTCGGCACCCATTATGCCATGATGAGCAACTCAGGAGATGACATTAACCAGATCATAAATAATATTGCCAGGCAGCAGGATATTGAAAACATACGCATTTATAATAAAAACGGTCAGATAAAATTTTCCAGCAGGACTTTGGAAGTTGACCGGACAACCAATATAAAGGCAGAAGCCTGTGATATCTGTCACAGAACCGACCCGCCGCTGGTTGCCCTTGACCTTGCTGAAAGGACACGGATATTCTATTCTCCCGCAGGGTATCGTCTGCTGGGTATTATCAGCCCTATTTATAATGAACCCAGTTGTTCGGCAGATGCCTGTCATGTCCATCCCGAGGGGAAAAAAATTCTGGGCGCGCTTGATGTTGTTGTCTCGCTTGAGGAAACAGATAAGGAAATATTCAATTCTGAAAAAGGAATGATTGTCCTTGCGCTCTTTGCCTTTCTGCTAACATCAGGAATTATTTTTATATTTGTGATTGAATTTGTAAACCGCCCCATCAGAAAACTGATAAACGGAACACGGTTAATCGCCAAAGGTGAATATTCCATTAATCCTGAAGTGAAGGAGGGAGATGAACTGGGACAGTTGGCCTCTGCCATCAACCGGATGGGCAGGGAAATTGGCGAAAAGCAGGGTGAGCTGAACAAGCAGAGAGATGAATATCAGAATCTGTTTGAACTGGTTCCCTGCATTGTGACTGTTCAGGACAGAAATTACAGACTTGTCAGGTATAATCGGGAGTTTGCCGAAAAATTTGACCCTGTTCCCGGGGATTACTGTTTTCGTGCGTATAAGGGACGAGATGAGAAATGCGTGGACTGTCCGGTGGAAAAAACCTTTGAAGACGGTATGCCCCACTACAGCGAGGAGAGCGGATTTAACAAGGAGGGAAAACTGACCCATTGGCTTGTCACCACCTCGCCGATCAGAAACGACAAAGGTGAAATCATCGCGGCAATGGAGATGAACCTTGATATTACCCGGAGAAAGCAGCTTGAAGAAAAACTTGAAATATCAGAAAAAAAATATTATGCAATTTTCAACAACATACCGAACCCCGTGTTTGTGCTGGATATGGACACCCTGAAGGTCGTTGACTGCAATGAAAGTGTGAACACGGTTTATGAATATTCAAAAGACCAGATAATCAGGCGGCCTTTTCTGGATATTTTCAAAGATGAGGAAAGAGATATGTATGACTCAAAGATAAAGACATCATCTGTCATAAACCAGGTCAGGCATATCACCCGTCAGGGAAAAACAATTTTTGTCAATATCAGGGTTTCGCCATCAGAATATCCCGGGCAGAAGGTGCTTCTTGTCACCACCAGTGATATCACCTCCCGGCTCGAAGCCGAGCAGCAGTTGATTCAGGCCAGCAAGATGGCGACGCTCGGCGAGATGGCCACAGGTGTCGCGCACGAACTTAATCAGCCGCTTTCCGTCATAAAGATCGCAAGCAGCTTTTTTATGAAAAAGATCAGAAAAAATGAGAAGATCAGGGATGAAATCCTTTTCACCATGTCACAGGAGATAGACAGCCATGTTGACAGAGCCACAAAAATCATTAATCACATGAGAGAATTTGGGCGGAAATCCGACATGACCCTGGGAAAAATCCAGGTGAACGAGGTGCTGAAAAAAGCATTTGAGATTTTCAGCCAGCAGTTGAAACTCAGGGAGATCGAAGTGACATGGGATATTGAGGAATCGTTGCCTTTGATAACCGCGGATGCCGGCCGGCTGGAACAGGTTTTTATCAATCTGCTTATCAATGCCCGTGATGCCATTGATGAAAAATGGAAAACACAGGCGCATCAGAAAGGTGACAAAAAAATAACCCTGAAAACCGGATCCGATGAAAAGACGGTCTTTGTTGAAGTCAGCGACACGGGTACCGGGATTCCTGATGACATTGCAGAGAAGGTGTTCGAGCCTTTTTTCACAACCAAAAAAGTAGGCGAAGGCACAGGGCTTGGCCTTTCCATCAGTTATGGCATTATAAACGACTGCGGCGGAGCCATACAGGTCGCACCGAATAAAACTGACGGCACCTGCTTTATCATACAATTCCCTATACAGGATGAGGACTGATGGACCTATCTGATAAAAAATGGTCAATATTGCTGGTGGACGATGAGGAGGGGATCCGAAAGGTTCTGGGCATAGCGCTGGAGGATATCGGATATGAGGTATATACGGCCGAAAACGGCGAGGCAGCTCTGGACATTTTCAGAGAAACAAATCCTCCGATTGTTCTCACCGATATAAAAATGCCGGGCATGGACGGCATCGAACTTCTCCGCAGGCTGAAACAGGAAAGCCCTGATACTGAGGTGATTATGATTACCGGCCACGGTGATATCAATCTGGCAATAAAGAGTCTCAAATTTGAGGCCACCGATTTTGTCACCAAGCCGATAAACGACGAAGTTCTTGAAATCGCCTTGAAAAGATGTCGGGAACGGATCAGCATGAGACAGCAGATCAGGGCATATACGGAAAATCTTGAGCAACTGGTGGAAGAAAAAACCGAAAAACTTCTCGAAGCGGAAAGACTGGCGGCTGTGGGCCAGACCGTTGCAGGGCTGTCCCATGCCATAAAAAATATTGCCGGCGGTCTCAAAGGCGGTGCATTTGTCCTGGAAAAAGGGATCGAACTGGACAACAAAAAATACCTGCTCCAGGGCTGGGAAATGGTGAAGGGGAATGTTGACAAGATAAAAAATCTGTCCCTGGATCTGCTCAATTACGCCAAAGCCGTTGAAGTCAATTACCAGTTGTGTGATCCCAACACCCCGGCTAAGGAAGTGGGTGACCTGATGACGCCCACTGCAAGGGAGCGGAAAATTGATCTGAAAGTAATCCTTGATCCGGGTCTGAAACCTTTCTGGTTTGATCCTGAAGGGATTCACCGCTGTCTCCTGAACCTTGTCGCAAATGCCATGGATGCCTGCATGGACTGCGAACCATGCGGTCACGAAAAAGAGGTGATTCTCGAAACGGTCAGAAGGGATGGCTGGAGCGTTGAATACCGGGTCAGTGACAACTGCTGCGGAATGGAGAATGAAATCAGAGAGAAAATATTCCAGAGTTTTTTTACGACCAAAGGGACCCGGGGCACCGGCATCGGCCTGATGATAACCAAAAAAACCGTTGACGGGCATGAGGGCATCATTGAAGCGGAATCGGAAAAAGGAGTCGGCTCGACGTTTATCATAAAACTCCCCCAAAAGTCCCGTGGAGATGTCGGGAACATGACGGTGGATCAGGGGACATCCGTTCAATCCTGAAATCCGGTGTCATATTGACTGGGAGAAACCACAAAAAGCGTTAGAATCAGGAATATCCATGGCATACCTACCACGACATAGCTGCCACGGGGATTACTTTCCCAGGTTTCTCAACAAAGTGTAAGGGACCCGGAAAAAACGCATTACCCCATGAAAATTCGCAAAGGAGTGCAAAAATTAAGCGAAGCGGTTTTTTGCATCCCGCACAGGCGGGATAATGCGTTTTTTCCGAGTTCCTAATATTGAGGTTCAAAAATGAAAATTCAAAACCTGAGAATAAAAAATTTTAAAAGCATATACGATATCAGGCTTTCTGACATACCTGCCTTTGCTGTTTTTGCAGGTGCGAACGGATCAGGCAAGAGCAATTTTTTTCAGGCGGTTGAATTTTACAAAGATATTGTCACCACAGGGGCACGCCATGCTCTGAGCAGACATGGCGGCTATGAGGATATCCGGCCTCATCAGTTGCCCCGGGACCAGGCAGGGACGTTTCTGTTCGAGATCAGCGTTAAACTTAAGGAACAGATATATAGGCACAAACTTGAGCTTCAGCAGATGGATACGCGCCCTGCTCTCCGGGAAAAGTTTCTTGTAAATGAAAAAGATATTGCATCAAGAGAAAATGATATCTTCATTAATGGCAAAAAAATTGACATCAGATACTCGCAGGACAAATCCGTGCTGGACATGGTGACAGATACAGCGGCCCCGTTTACCGAATGGCTGGGCTATGTGCAATGTTACCTGATTGATCCGGCCAGGGCCAGGGAGCCGGATGATTTTTTTTCCCAGGAGTTTCCTGACCGTCATGTCGCCAACCTGACCTCGGTCCTTGACAATTTCCGAAAAGATAAGGAAAAGCAATGTGTGATTCTGGATGAGATAAGTGCCATTGTGCCCGGAATTGAGGAGATCAGTGTTGTCCGGGAAAATCTGAGCAACAGGATGACGCTCACGTTCACAGAAATGGGGATTCAGCAGCCGTTCCCCTCCCGCCTGATATCTGACGGAACCATATATGCCCTCTCCGTCCTGGCAATTCTTTTCAGCACCCGGGGCGGAATGGCAATGATTGAAGAGCCGGAAAGAGGGCTTAATCCCATGGCCATCCAGGAAATGGTGCGTATTTTCAGAGAAAAAAGCGATGACTTCCAGATTTTCATCAACACACACAGCGAAACTTTTGTCCGGCTTGCCCAGCCCGGTGATCTGTTTATGGTGGACAAACCGGAAGGCAGAACCCTCATACGCAATGTCTGGCATCATTATCCGAATTATAATTATTCTCAGATGGACCTGAACCGGATGTGGCTGTCAAATATGTTCGGAGGAGGGCTGCCGTGGTAAAAGTTGCGTTTCTTGTTGAAGGCGATGTGGAAAAGATGATTATTGACGATCTGAAACAGAAATCATGGTTTGACAAATTCAATATGGAAATTGTCGGTGAAACTGTAAATGTTCGCGGCGGCGGAAACTTATGCCCGAAAAATATCTCTGTTTTCATTGATCAGATAAGGACATTTGCCCCTGATTTTATTATCATTTTAACAGATTTGGAATGCGATCCCTGTATTTCGGAAACAAGAAACAGACTCGGCTCCTGTGATATATGTTTTCTGGTTGTCGCCAAAAGAACCATTGAAAGCTGGTTTCTTGCCGATTCACTTTTAATTTCAGGTATGTGTAAAAAGAGAGTCTCTGTTGAATTTCCCGAAGATACGGAACAGATGCCTTTTGACGCTTTGAAGAGCCTGCTGATTGAAAAAGCCGGAACAGGTCCGGGAAATAAAGTGAGTTTTGCCCGAAAGGCATTACGTCTCGGTTTTTCCGTTGATAATGCAGCAGGCCATCCGAATTGTTCCAGTGCAAAGTATTTTGTGCGGAAGTTGGAAGTATTAGCCCGCCGCTCTCCCAACTCGTAATAGTCCTGATTATAACGGATTTTGTGGCCTGAATCCATCTTTTTAACGCAGAGAACCGCGGAGATTCGGATGGGACTGACTCTGTGTCCTTTGCGTTTTCCGGCCGTCTGAAATGATACAGAACCACTTCAGAATATAGGAGGTAACATGGACGACATTCTTGAACAACTTTTTCATTCAC
>JAOZLU010000797.1 GCA_029934695.1 Desulfobacterales bacterium
GTTCCGGAGCCAACCATCTGAAAATAGAGATGACCTTCAACGCACAAAATCCCATCCTGGTGGGTTGGAACTGGGGCAAGGTTGACCCTCAGACAACTTCATTTTCGGCCATTGAAGGCCATCTGATGATCGAAGCGATGAAGGGGATTCCGGATGCCGTCCGCAAACGTCTGGAAATAGCCCTGGGAGGCCCCATCCTCAGCCCGGAGGACTGGAAACAGAAGTTTGCACAACATCTTCCGAGAATCATTGCCATCTGCCTGAAGGAAAAATCTTCCGAGGAGGTTGAGTTCTGGATGTTGCCGGTGGCTGGACTGACCAGGCTGGGCAAGGGAAAACATGGACTCACAAAGAAACTGCTGAACAAGATAAAAGGTCTGGCAGATCAGCCATTCCCCACCTGGGAAGCTGCTGATGAGGCTTTCAAAGAGGCTCTTGGAAAAAAAGCAAATATGTCAAAACGGGTGATGAAAGAGGTGGGGCAGCAACGCGAGGTTCGCCAGGAACTGGACGGCCCCGCGTGGATTGAAATTGCCGACGAGCTGGGACTGGATAAAACTCTGGGAGAACGCATTGCAGGGGCACAGGATGAAGCCGGCCTGGTGGAAATTCTTGCCCCGGCCTGCCAGTCTCTCCTCCCTAAGTTTTATGATCAGGTGGATCAGCAGATCAAACTGCTCCAAAGCGACGCGTGGGTGGATGCCGAGATTCAGATCCGTGAAGAGCATCTGATGATCAAAAATATGCTGCGTAACGGGGAAATCAAAGAATACCAGTGGAATGACCCGGGGATGATTCCGGAAGGGGTCCGGTCTGCAACGTGGCGGGAATTTCTCAATGCCCATGACCGGGTACGCTTCAGCCATATGCTGAATGCCCAGAATCTGAAGAAAAGCATCACCAATGACAAAAACCAGATTGAATTTCTGAAGACATATCGGGACAGTACACGGCAGGAGCTTTCCCAGCCCCGGCATATTGATTTTCGGCGGGGCGGCCCCTCCAACCGCGAGGTGTCCCGCAAATACGGAAAACCCTTTGACACGATTTTCATGCGGATGCTCTGCTGGAAACCGTCTTCAAAGGAGCAGGGAACATGGGAAACATATATTCCCGGCAGCACGGTCAAAGGGGCTTTCAGAAAGCGGGCATCCATGATACTCAAAACCCTGTGGGGGGATTCAAAGAAGACCGCTGACATGCTGAACCGCATTTTCGGGGCGCAGAGGCAGAGAGGGCTGGTTTTCTTTTCTGATGCATATCTTGCTGACCCGGCCGATTCAGAACGCTCCTGGTGTTCCGCGGACGGCATCCGGATGAACCCCAAAACCGGCCAGCCCGTTGACACCTCCAAACGGGACTATCTGTACGCTTACGGGGATCATCTGGTATTTCAGGTTCGGATTGATATCCAGGACATCGCCGACCGGGATGCGGATATGATATCTTTTCTGTTCCATCTGCTGCAGGATTTTCAAAAGGGGGATATTCCCCTTGGCGGCAATAAGACCAACGGTTTCGGATGGACTGAGGCTGAAGTTTCCAAACTCAGATGGCTGACGGCCGACCCGGAGGGGATTACCCAAAAGCTGTTTGGAAAGCAGGCACTGACTCCGAGTGGCGCGTGGCAGGAACTGGGGCTTGAAAAAGAATCCGCTGCCAAGGTATTGCAACCCCTCCGACCGGTTTTGCCTGATGGAAAGACCGGCCTGCCTCCGAAAGCCAAGGCGGGTTTTATTTCCCATCGGGCCTTTGGCGGCTGCTGTGGCACACTCGTGGTGGAAGCGGAACTCCTGACCCCCATGAACATCCAGGAAAGCGGCGAGCCTTCATTCACAACGACGTTGGAAGACGGGCCTGTGAACGGATGGGAATTTTTCTCCCTTTCCCCGCCGGAGGCTGTCCAGCGGGATGCGGACAGGATTTACGCACTCCCCAGCCGGAGTATCAGGGGGATGCTGCGTCATACTTACAGCATTGTCACGGATTCCCGGGGCGAAAGTTCGGACATCGGTCGGCTGAATCCCGCGGAGAGCCTGTTCGGATGGGTGGGAAACGGGCCGAATCAGGCACTCATGGGGCGTCTGTCCTTTGGCATCGGCAAATTCGAGGTGCTTACACAGCCGCCAGCGTGGTTCAAAGTGCCGTATCCTTATGGCGACTGGCAGTATGTCGGCGGCAAGTGGAGAAACACGTCAGGCAAATTTGCCTCCAAACTTGTCATTGCCGACAACTGGCGAATCTTTCCCCATGCACCGCTGGCTCCTATTGTCGAGCAGATCAGAGCGTTTGAGCCGGATACGTTTCAGGCCCGTTATTTCAGGACCATACTGCCGGGGGAACGCGCCCGGTTTACCATTCGTTTCTGGAATCTTCTTGAAGAAGAACTGCAAAGACTGCTGTGGTGTGTTGCCTTGGAGCCGGACCTTGCTCATAAGATGGGGAACAACCGCTACCTCGGTTTTGGCAGTCTGCGGCTGAAAATCCTTGATGACAGTTTCCTTATTGACTGGAGCAAACGATATTCCGGAAAAGATAACTGGCGTTTGCCTGTCAAAGTTGACAGCCTGATTGATACAAAAAAAATAAAATATTACAAGCAGCTGCAAAAAGCGTTGAGCACCTCGAGACTTTCGTGAGTTTTTAGCTTTTGGCTTTTGGCTTTTAGCTTTTGGCTTTTGGCTTTTGGCTTTTGGCTTTTGGCTTTTGGCTTTTGGCTTTT
>JAOZLU010000204.1 GCA_029934695.1 Desulfobacterales bacterium
AGTTTCATAAGAATAAAGATGCGGCTCGCATATAAGATTAAGAAAGCAGGTGATCTGAACCGCAGATTATGACAGATTGATGGGATTTCACAGATTTTTTGAATCAGCCTGCGGTTCAGAGAGTTTGACGGCCCTGCTTGGGAGCCTTAATTAATTACCCGGTCTGAAAATCTTACCTGCATTGCCAATCAGACAGGCATGACAGAAGTCACCCGGAATCTTGAAAAAAGATGGGACAGAAGATGCGGCATTGGGACAATCCCAAGTTGACGGATAAGATCGGTCTGAAATGATAAGAAGCCTCCCAGCTCTTACCATTTCAATTGATGGAATGAGTGTCATTGTGACAAGCTCATAATCACATCTTCTCTTTTCGTTTTCTTCCCTACAGATACGGGAAGATGAAACGGAGTGTATCCCGAAACCTCAATATTAAGGGTGTATCTGCCTTGATCCAGCCAAGGAACATAATATATTCCTATGAAATCGTTATAATAGACCCATACATTATTCCCTCTCTCATTTTTAAGAGTGATACTAATTCTCGTATCATTGATAACATTATAGGCTCCGTCATGCACATATCCGACAATGCCTCCGAGGGACAAATCTCTGCTATCGTCAGCTCTGAACAGAGATTCGGATGAGGATTCAACTGGGTCGCCGTGATGGTTATCGTCACCAATCATACCATCATAGATGCCATTGATCTCAGCAATGATGCCTTCGCTGTCACTGATTGTGATGACAGGTGTCCCTGTGGAACCGAAAGAAGCGTCACACATATAGCCGTCAATATTCCCTCCCCTGAAATCTATCTCTTCTGAGTCCTTATCAGGAATTCCGATAAGTGACAAATTCGGCGGTGTGTTGTGATCAGGCAGGGGATAGAATACGCTGACCTCAGTTTCGTCACAGTTATCCTCTTCAGCATCACAATTATCATCTATGCTATTATAACAAACCTCGAGCGCCCCTGGGTTTATGGACGGATCGTTGTCATCACAGTCTCCAGTGACACTTTTCAGATCAAATCTGAGGTAGTAGCCTTCCGGTCTTTCGCAGCTAGTTCGCCTCATTCCGTCTGAGAATTTGTCACCGTCCCTGTCCCTATACCAATCTTGGCCGGGACGTTCTGCCCAATCATTATCATCGCAGTCAGTGGCATCTTTCACATAACCATCAGGTGTTTCTGCATTGCAAGCCCTTATCTGAACTTCCGGATTGCCAAAGCCATCCCCATCAGCATCTCTGTAATAAGCTTTACAGTATTCCTCATCTTCTTTATCTTTTATGGTGAAGGTCATGGCTCTGTAACATCCGTGGAAAGAAGCAATCGTTGTGCCTGTGATTTCTTCTATGCCTGAAACCAATCCAGGTGTGTCGCATCCTCCGGTACTCGAAGGCCAGGCACGGGCACAGGCACTTATATAATTACCGACACCACTACGATCCAACACGGGGATATCCTCCGCACCTTCCACTTCCTGGTTGTGATATCCGTTGAGAATGATACGTTCTATATTGACACCATCCTCCTTGTGAATACGCCAAAGAGTAGGCTCATAGGATGAAAGAACGAGAACCATCGGCTTCCCCTTACGCTTCACATTCACATCAGCCGATCCCTGCGGATGATAACCAAAGGAATGATCGGATCGGGTTTCATAAACGCCCAGAACATGAACTTCTGAGGTTCCGATTTCAGGCGCAATATACGCGGAATCGGAATAGACGCAGTCCTGAACGATTACTTCCAGATCATGCTTGTTTCCCATACCGCCATCAGAACTCGCCCCTTCATTGGGGAGAGCTGTTTCGCTGTCGTCTTCATAAGTGACACTCGTCAGTTCTGAATCCGGTTCCTCTAAGCCAGATGATTTTGTGGAGATGATAGATGCTCCGACCCACTCCGAAGGTAAAGCCTCTCCTTTTTCATCCATAATCCATGAGCTGTTCACATCAAATTCCAAATTAGTTCCTGTCTGGCTTTTTAAAGAGAACGTCACTGTCGCTAACGTGCCATTATTGGCAAACGGAGTATCAATATTGAAAACCCCATAAGTGAGTTTTCCTTCTGAATTATCAATTGAAGCTGGCAACTCCAAAATATTTGCATCACTGCTAACCCAAAAATCATTCAGAGCGATATCGGTAATGGTGATAACAGAAGCGTCATAGTAGATAGCCAATTGGAAAGCACGAGTATTTGAAGCACCTTCTATCACGATGTCAAATGTGTTCCTCTCATCTGGATCAATAAGCTCCGGGGTAATTTTTACACTCGGTCTTGATATTGAGGCAGGTGACATTGTTATATTAACCAGTACGATTCCCATTGTTCCAACTTCAACTGAGCGGGAATATGTCTCATATCCATGAGCCTCAACTGTCAGCGTATAAATCCCTTGTTCAATTAATTGGGTGGTGTATATTCCGACGAAACCGGGATGAAATTCTCCTCCTCCGGTTGATCCATCGGAACTATAGAATGTATAGACGGATTCACCATTATCAAGTACAACCTTTGCCCCTGCAATCGGGATGCCGGACTCGTCCGTTACGATGCCAAGAACTCTTCCAGGTAATTCAGCAGGATAAGCCAAGGAACCGATAAGAAAGACGGACATTAAGCATAAACAGACGATACTAATCTTAGGTTTCATTTCACACCTCCTTTTAAAATTTGTAAAAAATCATAGACAAATAAACCGTATGTTCATCCACATCTTGGAAAAATTCCCATTCCTCAAGTAAAGACTTCCCCACATCCCTGCCAAAACGGTATTGGTAGGCGATATCCAGAGAAAACCAGTCATTTTTGGTGAAGCCCAAGCCGAAACTGAATCCGTAAAAGTCATCTGGGCTTCCCTCGGCAGGTGCGGGGTCATAAAAGATTCCACATCTTATGGGAACAAGATATGCCTTTTCTTCGTTGACAAAGCGATATTCCGCTCCCATTCTTATCTGATGTGTGGGATCCGCATCTGATTCGCTGATAAGCCGCCCACTGATGGGGCAAGTCTCCTTGCCGTATTCATCCCTGTAAAGATAATCGCCCCATTCTGTTCTGTAAACATCGGCCGACATGGAAAAACGATCCGAAAAATCATAAACCACTCCGATTCCGTAAGACATGGGCAATTCCATTTCGTCATGATCAGTGTAATTCTCCGATTCTGTTTTCCCGAGAGAGGAGTCTGTTTCTTTATGCACTTTATGTTCCACCTTGGCCTTAAATGGCGTTTTCAATACCGCCCCCAATGTCCATCTTTTCACACGCCACAGTATCCCCAGATTGACATTGAAACCTTTGAATGAATAGGTGTCGGTTCTCCTGTATTCTTCAGTGAACAATTCATCAGTCAAAGTGTCATCAAACGGATTTGTCAATTTCCCCGACCTTTTGGCCTGATATTCCTGCTTCCAATGATTATCCGTCAGCCCATTCCTCCATAAATTCAACGTGAACCCCACCGACAGATGCTGAAGAATCCGGGCACAACAGGATAACCCAAGAGCAGTCAACCTTCCTTTCTGATGATAATTCCAGTAATCTTCATATCTGACCACCCCTAGGTCTTCGTTCAAGTCAAACTGCCATTCCCGGTTAAAATCATAAAGATGCTGATAGCTCAGTGAGACGATCATGTTGTATCTGTCAGCAACCTCAAACGGATAAGTGACGCTGAGATAATTGATATCTTTTTCAGAGATGCTGTGTGACCCGTTTCCTTCTTGGTTTGTGCCAAAAGAGATGTCCTCCCCTCGGTGAAAAAAAGATGTGACAACCGAACATTCCGGTTTTCTCAACTGGGCAAGCCCTCCCGGATTCCAAGAGGCCGCAGTCGCGTCATCGGCCACAGCAATGAATGCACCGCCCATCCCCAAAGCCCTCGCACCCGATCCTACAGGGTTGAACGAGGATGGAATCTCAATTTCCGCACCATGGACAGAGGTCCCGGGACATCCCACCATCAATCCCATCAAGATGGCGAACGCTTTTCCTATAAACTCTTTGTATTTTCTCATAATGAGGAATTATTAAATGAACATTCCAAAAAGTCAAGTCAAATTTGCCTCACAGAACTCAAAAGTGGTTTATATTTTTCGGATGACAGGAAACCTCGCCCAAACGCTAAACTGCAAGCTTAAAAAATGCAAATCCACAAATTTCTGATACAAAACGAAATTTCCTTCACCTTTTGTCAATCTTTATATGCAGGATAAAATTTTTTCTTATATGATTTTTCACTTTTTTTATTCAGAACATACCTGCCTGAAAGAAACCCGGTTTCATATTTCAGGGATCAGGTTTCCATGATCTTCATTTGGGCCGGCAAATCCAAGACCGCCGGTGGCAATCCGAGGGGAGTAGCGTGTAGCGAAGATCAAGGTTGGTTTCCATGACGCGGCACTGTGTCAGAAACCGGGTTTCTTTTGGGGAATATTTTTTTTGCATGGATTTTATAAGAAAGAAGGCTCCTTTGCATATAAGGTAAGCAAAAGGGGAAAGTGAAAAGATTCTTCCAACCAAGCGATCAGGCTTCGGTGACGCTGATCTGTTTCAATCTGCGGTTCAAAGTGTAAAAGTTTCATAAGAAAAAGAATGCGGCTCGCATATAAGATTAACAAAGCGGATGATCTGAACCGCAGATTACGACAGATTAAAGGGATTTCACAGATTTTTTGAATCAGCGGAATCCGAGTAATCTGTTTTAATCTGCGGTTCAAAGTGCGAAAGTTTCATAAGAAAAAAATGCGGCTCGCATATAAGATTAAGAAAGCGGGTGATCCGAACCGCAAATTACCGCAGATTAAAAAGATTTCACAGATTTCCTGAATCAGCGGAATCCGAGTAATCTGTTTTAATCTGCGGTTCAAAGTGCGAAAGTTTCATAAGAAAAAAATGCGGCTCGCATATAAGATTAAGAAAGCGGGTGATCTGAACCGCAGATTGACGCAGATTAAAAGGATTTCACAGATTTCTTGAATCAGCGGAATCCGGACAATCTGCTTTAATCTGCGGTTCAAAGCGTAATGAAAGGAGGTGATTCCAATACAAGGGAATTAATGGTTCAAGTTTTATGAAAAAATCTTTTATATTGTTTATCAACAAGGAGTTAGGAAAGGATCAGAAAAATGAATAGCAAAAGAAATTTTTTCAGCTTTGGCAAACTGATGGTTTGCCTGTGTGTCATGGCGATGGCAATGGGCGCGGGGTTGGCAAGTCCTGCTTATGCGTTGGATTGCCCCGCAGGTTATGTGGAGATGTCCGGCTATGTCAAGACCGGATCAGGAACAGGGATTGAAGGCGTTGAACTCAGAGGGCTTGACGGCAATCCTGAGACGGACGCGAACGGACATTATGAAACCTGCCTGCCCAAAGGGTGGACAGGAACGGTTGAACCGATATTATTCGGATATGATTTTTCTCCGAAAACTCAGGAATATCGGGATATTTCCGCTGATATGACGAACCAGAATTACAGCGATAGCAAAACCTATAAAATCTCAGGGCATGTCAGAGACAAGAACGGCAAGGGACTTTCAAAAGTCACCCTGCTCAATCTGGGTGTGATGACTGACAACAATGGATTTTATACGGCCAATGTGCTTTCCGGCTTTTCAAAGACAGTAACGCCCAATCTCTCAGCAGGAGGGATAACCTACAGTTTTTCTCCCCGGCAGATCACTTACACCCGGGTGGCTTCGGATTTCGTGGAGCAGGACTATACCGCGAGGATGCCCCTTTTAACGATTGAGGGATATGTGCGTGAAGATAACGGAACCAGCATTCCCGGAGTCACCATCGAGGTGGAGGATATCTACGCCGGCACCAAAGATGCCACTCGCACCACCGATTGGCAAGGGCATTACAAGGTCAAGGCCGAATATCTCTCGTCTGTGAATCTGACACCTAAGAAAGCGGGCTATACGTTCACGCCTTCGAGTGTGAAGCTTGAGGACATAGATACAGGCATCGATCAGAATTTCACAGGGAAAACATCTGGCAACACAAATTGCAACGTTTCCCCTGACAAGAATCAGTCAGCGGGAAGCGGGAACTGGAGCAATCCTCTTACTTGGATGGAACGCCGGGTTCCCACGTTAAACGACCATGTGCAGATTAATGAAGGGGATGTCATTACTGCTGATATCGCTGGCGTGGCTGTGAAGACAATCTGTAATTTTGGGAAATTGCAAGGCATAGCCGGTTCTGATCTGACAATCGTTGCGACCGATTTCATCTTTAATTCAGGAGAAATCATTGGTGCAAACGGCGCGTCAAACCGTCAGAAAGGTTCTGATGTTACGATGGCCGCGATGAATGTTCACAACAGCGGCATCATTCAGGCGGGCAACGGAGCGGAAGATCGCAGCTATCACGCCCAAGGTGCCCAAGGCGGCACGATCATGCTCACCGGGGACAACATTACCAACGAAGGCACTATTATCGGAGGAAATGGCGGATACGGACGTGGCGGTCATGGCGGTTCAGCTTATGGCGGCTATGGCGGTTTTGCAATGATCATGGCAAAAAAGATAGCAAAAAATAATAGCGGCGCAACCATTGCTTCGGGAAATGGCGGAGGTGCTTATGCTTCCCGTGATCGTCATTGCAGAAGGCGTCATTGGTACAGCAGGAAAAAATGCTGGTACACTGGCGGATATCACCGTGCAGGGGATGCTGGCAATACCACTTTCTCCGGCCTGATCGCCATGAACAGAGGCTCAGTCAAAGGAAAGACGGTCACCTTTGATCCGAGCAGCCTCGAAATCATCGGCCCGGATGCCGAAGTCATCGCAGAAAACGACATCGTCATCACAGGCGGTCCGGACACCACCGTTTATCTTGCTGACCTGATAGACGGCGCGATTTCCGCACCTGGCAACATTTCAATCGAGCTTGGCCCGGGAAGTACGCTTGATATGCGCGGCCTCACGGCAAACGCAATCCAGGCCGATGGAAACATCACGATCTACGCGGACAAGATCATCACCAATGACGGCGAAGTCACCGATGTCAATGAACTGGTTGATATTGGTCTGATCGAAGCGGGCGGAGAAGTGACACTTGAGGAAGGGAAAATTCGCTATGAGGTCATTGTGGCCGGAGCCGAACAAGTGAATGCAGAGGCCGGCGAAACAATCAACATCGAATTCACCATTGTCAATCACAGTTCCGTTGATGACAGTTATACCCTCACAAAAACAGATTCCCAGAGCTGGACATTGGGAACATTGGCTTCTTCCGTGTCTCTGACCTCTTTGGAGACAAAGAAATTCTTTTTGCCTGTCACGCTGCCTTTGGAAAAAGACATTGAGGACACCATCACCATCACCGCCCGTTCTGTGAACCATCCGGATACGGTAGGAACACTGGAAGTCCGGGTGTTGAGCAACCTGATTATTGCCGAGGAAGATACGACCGATGCGGACGAAGACGGGTTGATCAAGTTTGAGGAAGACAAACTTGGAACGGATCCGGAAAACGCGGACACCGACGGCGATGGAATGGATGACTGGTGGGAAGTGAACTACCAGTTGGATCCGCTCAGTGATGATGCCGCGGGAGACAAGGACGCGGACGGATTCTCCAACATTCAGGAATATGAGAATGGCAGTGACCCCACGCTCTCGGACAGCGACAGCGACGGAATCACTGATGGCAATGACAACTGTCCCTTTACCGGAAACGCTGACCAGGCGGATTCTGACAATGACGGAATCGGAGATGTCTGCGATCCGGATACGGATAATGACAATGACGGAATGTCGGATGCCTGGGAAAACTGGTATGAGCTGGATACTTCTGTCAATGATGCAAATGAGGACAAAGACGCGGACGGATATTCCAATATGCGGGAATTTGAGGCGGACACCATGCCCAATGACCCTGAGGATTATCCTGACGAATCCGGGCCCGTTGACACAGACGGTGACGGCGTGATTGATTCTGAGGATGCGTTCCCCAATGACCCCGCGGAACAGTTGGACACTGACGGGGACGGCACGGGAAACAATGCGGACACAGATGATGACAATGACACTGTGAACGACGATCATGACGCATTCCCCACAGATCCCGCAGAGCAGACTGATACTGACGGAGACGGCACAGGGAACAACGCTGACACCGATGATGACAATGACAGCGTGACAGATGATCTGGATGCTTTCCCGACAGACCCGGCCGAGCAGACCGACACAGACGGGGATGGCACGGGCAACAATGCGGACACCGACGATGACGGCGACACCATGCCCGATGCGTGGGAAAATGCAAACAGCCTGAACCCGCTTGCTGACGACGCTTCAGAAGATGCAGATAACGACGGATGGACAAATATCGAGGAATACGAGGCAAACACCGGAGCCAATGACGCGGATTCGCATCCTCCGGAACCTTCAAAACCCGAGGTCATTGTGCATGACTGTCCGAGCGGCTTGGATGTGTCTTCGTACATGGCTAACAAAGTTGGCAATCCCGAGGTTCATATTATCGGTGTCAGCCAACTGATCACCACGTTTCTTGATGAGTACAGCACAAGAGCGGAAGGGCATGTGTATGTGCTTCGCAAATCAGGAAACCCCATGGTTCTCGTACTTTCATCCACTGAACCGGCGACATGGGTGATTCATAATGAATCCGGTGCGGATATTCAGCAGATTATCCTGCACGGACGATTCGCTCATGAGATCGAAGGTGCGGACGGTATTCCTGTCACAGACAAAAGCGGCGATAATTTCATCGTCTTCAGCGAAGTCTATGAATGGAATACCACACCTGCCAATGATCTGGTTGCAGGCATTGAGGAGATCACCGGCGTTCCGACCACGTCCTTCACCGGATGTTACAAAGCCAGCCAGTTCGTCATCAAAGACGAAGGCGACAATGGCACGGTCGAGGATAACAGCGTGGTTGTCACAGGACACGGCGATTACAAGATGACCATCACGCCCAATGCCGATCCGGAGGCTCAGGAAAGCGACATGACACTGAGCCAGGACGCGAATGGCAATTTTGTCGGCGACAACGGCAAATACAACCTTACCACCATGCCTTATGATGGTGATTCTGGTGATGCGTTCACCTTCACCTTTGGAAAAAACCTCACGGACACAGGCGAGCCTCGGGCCGTGGTGGTCCAGCCCAAAGATGACGGTGCGTATCAGGTGACCCTCCCTGAATCCCCGACAACGGAGATGACCGTCAACCCGGATGGTTCTTACACCGCGACCGACACCGAGTTTCCCGGAACAACGGTCAACGGCGGCAACGCGGAAGGGGTTTACGAGGTCGAAGATGTTGAATTTCCGGGCATGAAGCTGATCAACGACCGCGGGATTCAGAAGGTAACGGATACCGCGTATCCCGGAATTGAGGCAACGATTAACTCCGACGGCACTTATACGGTAAGCGATGAGGAATACGCCGGCATCTCAGCCCGCTACAATCCTGATGACGGAATATTCATTGTTACCGATGAATCCATGCCAGGTGTGGTTGTCACGCTGTATGCGGACGGGACCTATTTTGCCACCGATGCGGACGGCAACTGCTTTGTGATCAACAAGAAAGCCAGGCTTTTCGGATTTATCAAAAAGGCTTTTAACAAAATCGGCAAATTTTTCAGCAAAGTGGCAAATTTTGTGTCAAAGGTATTCAGATTTGTGCAAAAGGTCGCCATGCTTGTTTCCAAGGTCTTCAAGTTTGTCCAGGTCTTCACAGGCATTGTCGGCTCTTTCTTCTGCTCCCCGCTGCTCTTGGGAATTTCCTGCTATGCGGGAATGATCGGAGATGGCGCAGCAGCGGTGGCAGGCTATGCCGGAGAAGTGGCAAGTGCGGCCGAAAGTGTGAAAAAAGCCGCGGATGAAGTGGTCAAGGAGACTGAGGAGAAAAAAAGCGCAAGGGCGTCCCGTCGGGATGACAGACTTCCTTATGACATTCCCTCGGATTGTACGCTGTATTATATGTACCGGGCCATGGGTGTGATCAATGACGGACAAGGCAATCCGATTCCGGGTGTCACCGTGCAGATCGAAGGCATCAGCACGACCACGGATGACACAGGGGCTTGGGAGATCATCGCCCTGAATAGCGGCGACTACACGGTCACTGCCACCAAAGACGGGTACGAGTTCGGCCCGGTGGAATTCTCTGTTGCGGATGAGGATGTTACCGTAACCATAAGCGAAAAAGCCTCGCTCGACACGGACGGCGACGGCGTGCCTGACATTGAAGATGCGGATGATGACAACGACGGAATGCCGGATACATGGGAAATTGAGTATGGTCTGAATCCGCTTGCTGATGATGCGTCAGAAGATAAGGACGGAGATGATTTCTCAAACCTGAAGGAATATGAACAGAACACAGACCCGACCGACCCCGATGATCCGGGTACCGCTCCTGTTGATTCCGACGGTGACGGCGTGGCCGACACTGAGGATGCTTTCCCCAATGATCCGAAAGAGCAGGTTGATACGGACGGCGACGGAACGGGGAACAATGCGGATACCGATGACGACAACGACGGAATGCCGGATATATGGGAAGTTGAGTATGGCCTGAATCCGCTTGCTGATGATGCGTCAGAAGATGCTGATGACGACGGATATTCCAATATTAAGGAATACAAAGCCAACACTGATCCCACAGATCCCAATTCTCATCCTGAATTGCCGGTTTTCAAAGCCGGTGTCTTCAAAGCAGGATCAGACGGCGTTATCCAAATCGACTGGCTCTACGACGGCGGCGCATACAAAGGC
>JAOZLU010000798.1 GCA_029934695.1 Desulfobacterales bacterium
ACCTGGAAGCATCCTGTTCCCAAAAGCCGCAAATACAAGGATTACGACAGATTTATGCGTGACCGCTTTGGTATTGTGGTCGCCTGCGGGAACCACGATTTGAAAAAGATAGAAAATATTTTAAAAAAGCACGAGGCAGAGGAGGTTAATCTTGAAAGTTAGAATCTTGCTGTTTGCCGGCATCTTTCTGCTGGTTCTGCTCATCGCAGCCAATCTCCCGGCAAAATCAACAGTGTTTACCCTGATTACAGACATGTTTAACCAGATCAGCATCAAACCTCAGAAAAAGGGAAGTATGAACGCCTTTGTCATTGGTGCCGTGTCTGTTGACGGGAGCGAAATCGAAGACCCGGAGGATCGTTTCAGTCGAATAGTCAGGGATATCATCTCCGAGACCGCAACGCCCAATCCCACCAAACCGGACGCGGTGTCTCTTGCAGACGGGAACCTGAAATTCGACACCTATTGCGCTGTCTGCCACGGAACAACACGGGAAATCAATAAAGAGGGCTTTGCCAAGACCAAAATCAATGAACTGGGAATGATTGCGCCGGCAGTTATCATACTGACACCATTTTTCAGTGACGGTTATATATATCACAAGGCCAAATACGGAGGTTCAGTGATGCCTGCAATGGGATATGCCGTGGCAGCCAGGGAAAGATGGAATATTGTCAATCACATTCGTACACTGGAGAAGCAGAAATGAGCAGAGATAACGAAATGAGAGCTTTACTGGAACAGACGCGTTTTCGCATGAATGATCGGCTGCAAAAACTTCTGCTGTGTTTTGTCGTTATCGGTATTATCGGCTTTGTGGCCGGGTTAAATGGCGACAGGTCCTACCTGGCCTGGCAGGCACTGCTCGTCAACACTATGTTTTTCAGCGGAATCGCTCTGGGCGGTTTGGCTTTTTCCGTAATTTTCACCATCACCGGTACAAAATGGGGAAGACCGATCAAACGGCTGGCAGAGGCGCTGAGTGCTTTTATGCCCATCGGCGCTCTTCTGCTTTGCCTGCTTTTTTTCGGTGCCGACCATTTTTTTGAATGGGTGAAGCATGATGAAGTTATTCATGCCAAGGCAGGATGGTTGAACTTTCCATTTTTTGTCATTCGGAATGTGGCTTTATTGGGATTGTTTGTTGCAGGCAGCAGTTATTATCTGAAAAATGTAATCAGGCCGGATATCGGACTGGCTGCGAAACTCAGCAAGTCAGGTAATCCCTTTGCTGACTGCTTTGTCAAAAATTACGGTTCACAAGAGGAGGAGGAGGCCCGTGCGGAAAAAAGAGCGCGAACTCTTGCTCCGCTATTGGCGCTGTTTTTTTTCCTGTTAAGCACTCTCCTGGCGTTTGACTGGATGATGTCCATTGATCAGGAGTGGTTCAGCACAATGTTCGGTGTGCAATATGCCATTGCAAATCTGATCGGGGCCGCGGCTGTTCTGATGATTGTTTCCGGAGTTGCCCGGGATAAATTTCAACTGGATGAATATATCACCATTGACCGTTATCACGATCTGGCCAAGCTGACTTTTGCTTTCTGCGCCCTGTGGACATACCTGGTCTTCTCCCAGGTTCTGGTCATCTGGTATGGAAACCTTCCCGAAGAAACCCCTTACCTGATCCTCAGAATGCAGTCTGTGGAATGGGGATGGATGTTCTGGTTTATTTTTATCCTGATGTTTTTTATTCCCTTTTTCGGACTGATGAGCCGCACCGCATGCAATTCTATCTGGTTTTCACGACTGATTGCCGTGGATGTCCTTGTCGGGGTCTGGCTGGAAAAATATTTCCTGATTGTACCTTCCATCCAGGAAAATAACGCGAGTGCGGGTTTAATAGATGCAAGCAGCGGACTTCCGGGGTTTTCCCCGAATTTTTATGATGTCTCAATCACACTCGGAGTATTGGGTATTTTTCTGTTGAGCTATTTCTGGTTTCTGCAACGGGTGCCGGCAGTCCCGATTTCGGACCCTCTTTTTTTCAGAAATCCGACCGATCCCCCTGTTGTCTCCCTTCAAGAGGGGACAACAGGGGCACGCTTATAAGGAGATAATGTGGATTTTTTAAATATGGTTTTCCCCTTGATCGCTTGGACTGTTTGTATTATGCTCTTTTTGCTTCAGTTGCTGTTCGGGGCAGTGTTTACATTTTCGTTGCTTGGTCACCTGACCCAGTTTGTTTCTAAAAATAAGACTTGATGTTGGTTGTTGGATGCTGGATGCTGGTTGCTGGATATGCCCACTTGATGCCTGATATTTGATAAGACTGTTTCAATAAGTACATGGCCATATATTTTCAGGTATTTGCATATGAGGAACCGCAGATGAACGCAAATAAACGCAGATGCCTGTCTGCCGCGGATTCATCCGTGTTCACATTTATTTAATTTTTTTATAAAGGAAAGGAGAATCAAATGGTAAACAAATTGAAAAGTGCGTTTCAGCTTGTTCTTTTCAGCATGATCGTTTTGGGATTGTGCGCAACTGTCAATGCACAATCCCTGGAAGAGATCATGAAGGCAAGAGGGCTCTCCCAGCAGGACATGCTGGCCGCAGCTAAGACTTACACCCCTACTGGAAAAATGGATGAGTATTATTGCTTCTCTTCCGGGGGGCAATCCGGACAGATAATTGTTTATGGCGTGCCATCCATGAGACTTCTGAAATACATTGCCGTTTTCACTCCGGAACCCTGGCAGGGATATGGCTACGG
>JAOZLU010000205.1:0-3994 GCA_029934695.1 Desulfobacterales bacterium
CCACCGTTGCGGTAAAACTCGTCAGATGCTTTGTCGCGTCCGACGCATCTTTGATGAAACTGATTGAAGAAGCACCGTTTTTTATATCTATGCCCTGATATCTTCCGTCGGCCAGCTGCATGACATTTGTGCCTAACCTCTCCAAAGCACCGGATGCAAATTCAACAACAAGTACCTCAATGACAACATGCTTTATTTCCTGATCCGCTTCTGTCAGCATCTGTGCGGCCTGGAAAACTTTATTCTTTGTGCCTCTGAGATACAGTGTGTTTGTGCCTGGTACGGATCCGTAATCAACCTCACGCTTACCCTCATTCTGGTTCATTGGGAATGTTCCACTCAAAAGTTCGAGGGCAGTTGTCATATCCAGGTTTTTCATGCTGACTTTCGCTTTTACCTTAGCTTCCGGATCATCTCCCGCGGCACCTGAGATCACCACCATGCCGTCTTCCTGCTTGGCAGACAGCAATATTGGTTTAAGTATGATGTTCAGGGCATCTGTCAAGGGCTTATTATTAAAACGGGCTGTGATATTGCCATGGAGTCTGACCTGATCAAACAGATATGGCATACCGGATTCGTCAAGCACACGTCCGACCACTTCAGATATGAATGCTTTATCCAGTTCGGCACTGACAGCAAAGTCCTTGCCTGATTTTTCCACGGTTAATGTTTTCAGTCCTTCTCCGCGGCTGGCAACCCACTTTTTTTCCATTTCAATGTTATGTTCCGCAAAAGCCTTTATAAGCGCATTCAATTCCAGATCATCTTTAATCGAAGATGTTGCACATCCCGTGATAAAGCTGAAGATAAAAATACATATCATCACTTTTTTCAATACAGATTTCATTTCACAGTTCCTCAAGAGCGTTCTTTATTTATAGTGAAGATCGAAAAATTTGAAAAAAACCGCAAGTAGCGCGTTCCCGTCGGATTCAGGGGAGGCTGCAATTTCGGCAGCCTGCATACGGAGCCGTATTTTGCAGGGCTTCAGGCTGACAGTCCCGGAAACAGGTGCTTCCCGTGAGGGCGGATATGTCCGGACACCGGACAGGACTTCCCCGGATCTGCCGGCCTGACGTTTATCAGGTGAATGGCACATTCGTCACTGCCTTGTTCAGCATTTCCTGACGTTTCTTACAGCCGCAGTTTTCCCCCGTGACCTGCTCATATTTTTTCGCTGCCTCGTCAAGACCCAGCACACCTGCAATTTTGGCGACACAGTCTCCCAGACCCATTCCTGCCTTTACATCTGTCCTCACTCTCATTTTTTTCTGTTCCCATAATTCAGTCGCTCAAGTTTCGCACCCCTGTGAATACCCGCATGCCAAGAGTTTTTTACAGATAATTGGTATCAAAAATTTGACTTCTTTCGTTTTTTTGGCAACGTAAAATCAGACAGTTATATCCCAATGCGAATAAAAATTGAATCCGACAAATCCTGTATTGGCACAACTATCTGTATTTATTTAATAAGCTGGGTGCGAAATTTGAGTCAGTTATCGTTTCCACGCAAAGCGTGGGAACGGGAGATCACCGCCTTATCAATCATCAGTTCCACTTCAGTTTATCATTGAATCCTTTCACGCTTTTCCTGAAATTATCCCACCAACTTCCCGCTTTGATGCTTGTCCTTACCACAGGTAATGCAAGTTTACATGCAGATTTTTTTCTGTCTTTTTTTTTCATTGCTGCTTCCTTTGATTTTTTGCTCAGATGTAGAGCAATTTTGCAAATTGCTTTCTGGCAAATTGAAAATTTGCCCTACCTGTTTATTCATAAGTTTTATGCTGCTGAAGCCTGTTCTTTTGAAACTCCTTGGCCCTGCTTTAAACCGGCTGTGAAATCCTTTCCTTGCTCGAACATTTGTGCATAATAGGCTCTGACCTCGTCCGGATCAAAATTCAGAAAAGTTCCTCCTGATGCAAAGTGCTGGATAAACACTTTTCCCACAGCATAAGTCATGGCTCCGGATATGGCAGGCATGGTCAGTGCGCCCACAGTCTGCCCGACCACAGGGACTGTTTTGATGAAACTGGCCAGAGAGCCTGCACTCATCACCGGGACGCCGGCTCCCACCAAAGAAGCGAGCATATTCTTGCCTTTGTCCTTTGAAAACGGAACATTATATGCTTTTGCGAGTTTTCTCAGCATGTTCATCTGCAAGCCTGTCAGTGCGGCCAAGTCCGCCAGAGGAACAGGAATCAGGCCGATCCCCATTGCCCCGAGCACATGGTTCCTGACGATTTTGTCCATATCCTTTTTTGTTGCCGCGTTTTCCTCTGTCTGTATTTCCTTATCTTCCATATTTACCTGATTTACCTCCCTTATTGTTCCATAGTTAAGGTGTAAACTGACAAATGAAGGATGAAAAGGCATCCTTCATTTTCCGGTTAACAGTTCGGAGCATTCACGAGTGCTGAATTTACAGTTTAGCAGTGTTGTCTGCGACATATTATCCCAAACTGTAAGTTCAGCACTCCTCGTAAAGGATGCCTCAATTTGTGGCCTTTTTCATCGCATCTTGTATCATCTGATCTATGCTCCCGGCCTTTGCGGCAGTCCTGACTCTGAATGATCCGGATTTGACAACTGTTTTCTTTTTTTCTTTTTTTTTCATGTAATTCACCTCCTTTCATCAGTTTTCCTAAAAATTCCAAGGTTCAGACCAAATTCTCTCCCTCCCTGAGCATCCGGGCATAATGGCCTCTCATCTGTGTCGGATCAAAATTCAGCAGGGTCCCGCCTGATGCAAAGTGCCGCGTAAAGGTCTTTCCGACCGCATACGTTGCGGCTCCTGTCATAAACGGCACGATCAGCGCGCCCACAGTCTGGCCGATTATGGGAATGACTTTGACAAAACTGACCATGCCTGCCGCGCTCAGTATAGGAATGCCCCCTCCTGACAGAGAGGCAATCAGGTGTTTTACTTTGTCTTTGCAAAACGGGATGCCAAATACTTTTGCGAGTTCTCTCAGCATGTTCAACTGCACTCCCGCCAGTGCGGCCATATCCAGCAGGGGAATGGGAATCAGGCCCAGTCCTGATGCTCCTGCCGTGTGGTTCCTCACGATCTTATCTGCTCTCTGCACTGTCATTATATGTGCTTCCTCAGCAGAGATTCTGCTGATTCCCAGCATTTCAGCCAGTTTTCCGATTTTTTCTTTTGTGAGAGGTTTGCTGATAAGATTGAGTATGCCTGTTTCTCCTGCCTTCTGCCTGATGTCATCATCGTTGTATGAGGTGATGAGTATTTTTTTTGCATCAGGCTGCAAATCCTGTGTCAGTCGGAAGAACTCAAGTCCGTCCATGCCTGGCAGCCAGTAATCGCATATAATGAGATCGAATGTGTTTTTTCCGGCAACCTCCGCAGCCTCCTCAGCGTTTCCGAGTGACATTGAATGCTTCACACCTCTCTGACGAAATAACTGGGACAGTGCTTTTCTGAATTTGTCATTTTCATCAATGATGAGTATATTGGGATAAGGAAAATTGATCATAATTTTATATTTGATCTCACCGGATTTGCGAATTATCGGCAGGCGGGGTTGATTTTAAGTTTATTTTATGACACCCGGGTGCCATAAAACGGTTTGCAGAACGTATTGCCCGGCTTTGTGAGCAGATGCGAACCGGGCAAGCATGTTCTGCTGCGGTTGTGCCATTCGGTTATCAGCTGCCTTTAGGGAACCCGGGGAGACTGAAGCTTTCCCCGGGTGCCGTCAAACGATTTGCAGAACATATTAGGGCAGGACAGAATCAGCTTGCCTGCCCTCTGGCATTATGCACATAGTGCGTGGCCTATTCCTCCGCCTTCGACTGCCTGCTTGCATCCATAGCCCGGCCCATACTGAGATGCCGTTCCCTGGATCTTGGCTATGTCCCATCGGCCCATACGGTTGCAATATCCTTTTGCCTGACCCGGGGTTGCCAATTTGCATTTTCTCAGACCTGCATTTACTCCTGTTTTGTTTTTCATTTTGCCTTTCTCCTT
>JAOZLU010000205.1:4094-7498 GCA_029934695.1 Desulfobacterales bacterium
ATTTGCATTTTTTCATCCTGAAATCTGTATTATCTATTTGAAATTACAACAAATCATGCTGATAAAATATTTGCGACAGGAATGCAAAAAATTGCATTTATGAGGTTATCTGACTGAAATGATTAATAAAAAAAATATTAAAATGCAAAAATTTGCATTTTTTGTGGTCCAACCCATGCATCTGTTTCCCCTCAGGAACGGTCATTCCTTTGTGCTGGTCGGTTTTTTTGCAACTGCAACATTTGCGCTTCACTGTACCTGATGTTATGCCGGCTTTACAATCTTGCTGAAGACTCTCTTTATCATTGCTTTCGCCTTCTGCTGCGTTTCTTGCCTTTGTTTTTGTTCAAAGGTGTTCTGGCCAGCCTTTATGTCAGTGCGTACTTTCATATCCTCATTCCTGCCTGCACGCTTCCCAATTGACCTCTCCATAATATCTTCCTGTTCCTTATTTTATAAACCGATCTTATAATTAACATTGATGCAAACTCAGTGCCGACATTGCTGAGTGCATCATATTTTTCAAACATCCCCGGACAGCTTCTTTTTCCTGTATCGGAATGTGGTGTAATTCATCTTCAGCAACTTCGCGGCCTTACGCTCATTGCCCTCTGAAATTTTCAGAGCAGCTTTAATGTGTTCCTTTTCAACAGATTGCAGAACACAGGAAAGATCAGTCCCCTCCGGCGGTATGAGCGGGACTTGTGTTTTTTTATGCCTTCGGACACTGGCCCCGTTCTTTTTCATCCCGAGATTCCGGATATTCAGTTCAGGCCCTTTGGCAGTCAGGACTGCTCTTTCAATGACATTTTTCAGCTCGCGGATGTTCCCTTTCCAGCGGAACTGCTTTAAGGCATTTTCCGCGTCAGGGGAAATGCCCGTGACTGTCTTTCCGAATTTTTCGGCAAATGTCACCAGAAAATGCCTGGCAATCAGCAGAATATCGCCGCGGCGTCTGTTCAGAGGGGGAACTTCTATTCTGATCACCCCGATTCGGTAATAAAGGTCTTCCCTGAACTGTTTTTTCTTTATCATTGCTTCAAGATTCTTGTTGCTTGCGGAAACAATTCTGGTCTGAACCCGTATCTTTTTCGTGCCCCCGATCTTGTAAAACTCTCCGGATTCAAGAAACCGCAACAATTTTGCCTGAGCCTTGAGACTCAGATCGCCGATTTCATCAAGAAACAGGGTTCCCTTGTCAGCCTTTTCAATAATGCCTTTTTTCCCTTTGGGAGAAGCTCCGGAGAAAGCGCCTTTTTCATATCCAAACAGCTCGCTTTCAATAAGCTCATCCGGTATGGCCGCGCAGTTTATTGAAATCAGGGGGCCTTTGAAATTCGGGCTTCTGTAATGGATGGCCCCGGCAACAAGCTCTTTGCCCGTGCCTGATTCCCCGATAATAAGAACAGATGTGTCGGGACTTGCCGCCACATCTCTGACAAAAGCCATGACATCCTGAATTTCCATGCTCTCGCATGAGAAAAAAGGAAGATTTTCTCTGAGATATTTCTCCTGAAGAACTCTCACCTCCTTTCTCAGCCGGATGCTTTCAACAGCATTCTGCAAAGCCGGTTTCAGAGTGTTCAGTCTGAGAGGTTTGACAATATAATCGCAGGCTCCGTTCTTCATGGCCAAAACCGCGGTTTCGGTCTCATCAATACCGGTTATCATAACGACCGCAATCTCCGGGAAATGCTTTTTTATTTTACCAAGCACTTCGATACCGTTCATGTCCGGCAGCCCGATGTCGAGCAAAATCACATCACAGGGATCGTTTTTCATTGCTTCAAGCGCGGTCTTCCCCGAAAAAAACACTCTGGTCTGATATTCGTTTTTCAGGCTCATGGCAAGCCCTTTTGCCAGAGCTGCGTCATCATCAATAATACAGACTGAATAATTCATCATTGTCCACTCAGTAATTTGTCATCAGATAATATCCCCCGGCGTGAGACTTAGGTTTGAACGCCGATATCCGGCAGGAGCTGGGAACAGGGAAGTGTTATCCGAAACTCGGCCCCGCCCATTATGCTGTCAGAGACATCCATGCGGCCGCCATGATCTTTTATGATTCCGGAGCTGATGCTGAGACCGATTCCCAGCCCTCTGTGCTTGGTTGTGAAAAACGGGGCAAATATTTTATCCCGGTCATCTTGGGAAACACCCGGGCCGGAATCGGAAACCGTTATAACAACAGAATCATTATCATGGCGTGATCTTATCATTATCTTTCTGTGGGCGGTGTTTTTCATGGCCTCTGCCGCATTGGTGATCAGATTTATCAGAACCTGCAAAACAGACCGGGCATCCAGAAAACATTCAGGCATATCCTCATGCAGCACTGTTTCCATGATGATTTCCTCCTCAGGCAAGGCAAACTCAGATGCCTTTCTGACACATCTGTTTATGTCTGTCCGCGCTAATCTGGGAACATGGGGCCTGGAAAAATCCATGACCGTTTTGACAATCGTTTCAATTCTGCTGGTTGCTGACTCAATTTCACTGATGAACTCAGTGATGTCAGAGCCTTTGCCTGAATCGTCTAAATTTTCTTTTAATATATCGAGATAAATATTAATGACAGAGATTGGATTTCTGATTTCATGGGCAACATCGGCGGACAACCGGAAAAACTGGCACTTCCTGAAATCAGACTTCAGACATTCAGCTTCTTTTCCACAGACATGATCCGCGTGTACATCTGTTTCCATCTCTGACAAGGTAACGGATCTAAGCTCAGGTGTCCGGTTTATATCTGTCCGCGCTAATCTGGAAATATGGGGCCTGGAAAAATCCATGGCCGTTTTGACAATCGTTTCAATTCTGCTGGCCGCTGACTCAATTTCACTGATGAACTCAGTGATGTCAGAGTCTTTGCCTGAATCATTTAAATTCTCTTTTAATATGTCCAGATAAATATTAATGACAGAGATTGGATTTCTGATTTCATGGGCAATACCGACGGACAACCGGAAAAACTGGCACTTTCTGAAATCAGACTTCAGACATTCAGCTTCTTTCCCACAGAGCTGGTCGAGCTGATTCGCGTGTAAAGCAGACTTGCATGACAATTTTTCTGGTTTCATAAAAACATGCCTGACAGTGCTTTTTTTTATGGTTCCGAAATATGACACCGGATTTCAGGATGAAACGGATATCCGTTCCGCTGTCATGTTTCCGGCTTGTGCCGGACCGGGGAAATTCGTTTCATTCCCCGATCCGCTGTCATATTTCCCGGAACCACAAAATCCGTTAGAACAGGTATTAAAAGGCATCTGAAAACACTCTCCGGTCTTGTCCCGCCTTGATCATGCCCGATTTTCGGGCAGAGGAGGCGCGGCAGGACAGTTTTCAGACATCTTCTATCACCAATTTTATCCATTTTACAAACTTAAAAAAACTTGATA
>JAOZLU010000205.1:7598-10747 GCA_029934695.1 Desulfobacterales bacterium
TTTAGTGTTTAATATTTTCGTGGCAGAAAGAAAGAATGCTGAAACAGAGAATGCCACTAAAACACAAAATCACACAAATCCAGATCAGGAAAATTTTCCATTTTTGTATCTTTTGGCATGGACTTTGCAGGACTGATGTTTGATTTATATACCAAAGCAGATGCCAAGTGTGATCTTGGCAACCTCAGTAAAACTGGACATCTAATAATATAAGGATAAACAAGATGAAAGAAAGACTTGTGAAAACACCTGCCATCCTGAAAGTGCGCTCCCGGGTTTGTGCCGGCAATGTGACTGTCTATGGCTCGCCCCAGTGCGGTTGGACCAAAAAACAGATCAAAAATTTTGATGAAAAAGGGATCAGATACAAGTTTGTGGATTGCACAAAGGGAAAATGCCCGAAAATTGCGGACGGCTATCCGACGACCGTCATCAGCGGGTTCAATAAATTTTAGTTTCTTTCGCGGATTCCTTCTTGTCTCGCGGATCCACGAAGAACATTCAGGACTGCCGAAAAAGGGGAAATCAGTTCAGGCTGAAATTAATTTTAATTTTTACTTTACAATCCACCCTTAAAACTAATATATCCAGATTTCATAAGGGATTCATGAATTCAAATGGTCACCAGCCTAGAGCGGGGCAGCATGTTAAAATCAGTCAGTTTTCGTTATGAAGCCCAAGATTCCCATGCACAAAGCCGGGACTTGTATATAAGTGCGTCTCCAAAGCCGGGGTTTGGAACGAGAAATATCCGGATTTTATAAGGGATTTATGAATTCAGACTTTAAAAATACATAGATGAAAAAAGGAAAAAAGCAACCGGAACTTGCCAGTCTTCTCTGGCCCGCTTCCAGACTGGATGAAGCCATTGAAATTCTTGCACGCAAGTCAGGTCTTCTGTCATCAGACCAGACAGAACCCCCCCGGCCTCCGGACGGGCTGGACCAGGCAGATGACGAAAGCCTGGAAAGATGGATGGACTTTGCAGCGGGTCAGTTGGACATAGAGATCGAACCTGTTGAAACACCATACCCCCAGGTGGAACAAATGGTATGCCAGGCTGGGCCGGCTCTGATCCGCGTTCCCGGGACAGACACGGCCCAGTTCATAGTTCTTCTCAAAAGAGGGCGCACACAGATTTCCCTTATAGCACAGAATCTGTCAGTCCTGCGCGTGGCCCCGGAATTTGTCCGAAACATGCTCACATCTGAACTGGAAGCACCGTTGACAGAGAATATTGAACAGTTGCTCAAGCGTGCGGGCGTTTCCGAAGAACGGCGAAAACATGCTCACGATTCTGTTTTGCGCGAGCAGCTGAGTTCGGCCAGAATCGGAGGCTGCTGGCTCCTGCGCCTGCCCCCGGGAACAGGCTTTATGAAACAGTTAGGCTATGCAGGGCTGCCCAAATACCTGATCATAATTGTCGCGCTGCACTTTGTCGGACAGGGATTAATGCTTTTCAACTGGTGGGTGATCGGCCGGGGAGCCCTGCAGGGACACTTTGAATGGGTGTGGCTTTTTGCCTGGGCACTGATTTTATTTACAGAAATCCCCTTTCACATACTGGGAGCCTGGGTTGAGACTCTGCTGTCCGTCGGCGTGGGCAGCCTGTTCAAAAAGCGGCTTTTGTACGGCACAATGAGACTTGAGCCCGAAGAAATCCGTCATCAGGGCTCCGGGCAGTTTTTAAGCCGGATAATGGAGTCCGAAGCTCTGGATGCAATGGTTCTGGCGAGCGGATTTGCCGCGGTCCTGGCGGTGATTGACATTTTCATTGCGGCCGCAGTTCTTTCCAAAGGACTGGGAGGCTGGCTTCACACAATCCCGCTTTTTGCATGGATGACCGTCACCTTTATTATATGCTGGCAATATTACCGATACAACCGGCAGTGGATTGAAACCTACCGGGAAATGACAAACGACCTTGTTGAACGGATGGTGGGGCACAGAACCCGTCTGGCTCAGGAAGACCGGGCACACTGGCATGAAGAGGAAGACCAGATATTGAACCGCTATCTGAAACTGTCCGAAAAAACAGACAATCTCGGAATGCAGCTGAACGCCTTTGTCAACCGGGGGTGGATGATTGTCGGTCTCGCAGGTTTTGCCTATACATTTGTCACCGCTCCTGACTCACAGATGGAACTGGCAATCAGTATGGGGGGCATCATGCTCGCGTCCGGTGCTCTGACGAGTTTTGCGGGCGGAATTATGAGCATTGTGGGAGCAAAAATGGCGTGGGAGCAGGCAGCACCGCTTTTTCAGGCAGGAACAGCAGGTAAAGACCGTCCGTTTTTATCTGTTGATCCTTTATCTGTATCTGATAAAAATACTGATGACAACATTCAGCCGCTTATGCAGTTGCGGGATATTGTTTTCCGTTTTCGTATTCACGGCAAACCAGTGCTGAGGGATTGCAGCCTTAAAATTCGCAAGGGAGACCGCATGTTGCTGGAAGGCCCATCAGGCGGGGGCAAATCCACGCTTGCATCATTGGTGGCGGGGTTGCGCGTTCCTGAATCAGGGATCCTTCTGCTGGACGGATTTGACCGGCAGACCATCGGTCTGGACGCATGGCGAAGGCGGGTAGTTGCCGCGCCCCAGTTTCATGAAAACCACATACTCACGGAAACATTTTCCTTTAACCTGCTGATGGGCCGGCGCTGGCCTCCGTTGCAGGAAGATATTGAAGAAGCTGAAGATATCTGCCGCGAACTTGGCCTGGGAGGACTTTTGGAAAGGATGCCGGCGGGTTTTCAGCAGATGGTGGGGGAAAGCGGCTGGCAATTGTCCCACGGGGAGCGGAGCCGTGTTTTTATTGCCAGGGCTTTGCTTCAGTACGCGGATATCATAATTTTGGATGAGAGTTTTGCAGCGCTTGATCCTGAAAACCTTCGACTGGCACTGCAATGCGTACTTCGCCGTGCCTCTACACTGCTGGTGATTGCACATCCGTGAGCCATCTTCATCTTGCTCAGATTAAGATTAAGATAAAAAAGGATCGGACTGAACAGAAATGGAACAGATATTGCCGCTCAGTTTAATCTTATCATATCCCCCAAGCATCCAGATATTATATTTTTTACTGAGCTTTGTGATTGCTCTGGCAGGGTGGAACCGTAAAATGGGATTCTGGGGATATTTATTTT